>JAZSGQ010000032.1:0-85244 GCA_045532805.1 Eubacteriales bacterium | reverse complement strand
CGGTTACCTCATAGATGAGGTGTGCACCATCAAATACGTTGATGACGTTGGGAGAGGGGCTTTCTGCGTAGAGCATACGCTGCGACTTGACAGCAGTTGCCTCGTGTGCGTAGTCGACCTTGCCATAGAAGTTGTAGGTTGCAAAGACGCCCTTGGTAGCGTGATTGCCGATGAAGAACATACGGAAGTCGCCTGCGCTCTTTGCGCCTCTGGTGGAAATAACCACGTCTTTTGTTGCAGTAAACGTAAAGGAACCGAAGGTTTCCACGATGCGTGCCTGCAGCGTGCCTACGCCCTGGATCTTGGTCGCACCGTCCAAGGTAAGGAAGGTGGGCTTGAGGTTGGGCGCTGTGCCGGTACCGGAGTAGAAGACGTAACCGTTCGTGCTGATGTTCACGTCGGTAATGGTCAGGCTTGCACCGTCCGCGAGAGTAATGAGATAATCATCGGTAATGTTCTCGTAGAACGTGGGATTCTCGGTCGCGTCGCCTACCTTGATGCCCTTCAAAATCACGTTCTTCGTGCCGGGCACCGTAACGCGGGTGGCAGTCTGAGAGAAGTACACGTCAGCCAGTACGCAAACGGTGGTTTCCTGGTTGTCGGGCACTGCGTCCAGTACGTCCTTCAGGTGCGTGTAGTAGCCCTGGCCTCCCATGTCGCCGACGCGGAAGGAAACAACGGTGTGCTGGGGCTTGGGATTCTCGGAACCGTAGTAGCCGAAGAGTGCCGCTGCGGTTGCGTCGTCCTTGATTCGGACGTTGATCAGGTCTACCCACTCTACGTTTTGTGCACAGATGATCTTGCTTTCTACGGAGATGGTAGCGTCCTTAATGGCAGCGCGAGAGCCGTTGGGAAGATTTGCCTGAGGGCTGCTATAGCCCGTAGAGAGCAGAACGGCCTTGCCCTTGGCAATAAGCTGTACGTCCTCGCCCTCGGCGTGGAAACCGCCGTATTTTCTCTCCCAAATGTATCCGTCGCCGTTACCTTCGTGCGTGACAATGGTCTCGCCGCTGATGCTGACACCAGCTTCGTGAGCGAGTGTGTGGAAGATTGTACCGATTCCCTTGTGGGTGAAGGTGCTGTCCGAAATCTGTACGGGAACAATGGTGTACAGCATGGAGTTGTCGCCATTCTGCGTGAAGTCACCGCCGGAAATCGCAAGAGATCCGGTAGACGAGTTGATGTGCACCAGACGTGCACCGTTGCTCGTGAACGTGCCGCCCTCAATCGTGACGGAGCAGCCGCCTCCGGTCACGCAGAAGATATAGCCGCTAGCGCCTGTGTGGTTGATGTAGGTGTTCTCAGAAGCGTTGACATGGTAAACGTTGTTGAACACGCGCGCGGTGCCGTTGTACTCAATGGAGGTGTTGCCGCTGAGGTTGATCGTCAGCTGAGGAACGTCTGCCATCTTATCAACATTGAAATAGTTGTTTGCGAAGTGGCTGTTGCTGTTATGCTCGAACTCGCCGCCTGTGATGTTAATGGTGGAAACGGCTACTTCTGTACCCACGTAGAAGGTGTGACCGTTTTGCGTTTTGTAGGTACCACCCGCAATCGTAGCGGTCGCGGTGTGGAACTTGAACATCACGCCCGCCGTAGAGGCAAACTCGAAGTTACCGTTGATGTAAAGGCCGCCGTTTTCTGTGTAGGGAAGGAGCGCGCCCTTTACGTCAAGCAAAGCGCTTTCCTTGCAGGTTGCCGCCATACGGAGCGTACCTGTGAGCGTAATGTCCATCTTGACGGCAGGACCGATCTCAAGCAGGTAAGCTAGAGCCTTATCCGCTCCGGTGCAATCGGCCAGGTTTTCTGCCGTGCCCGCAATCGTGATCGTTCCCTCGGGAGCGGTGTCGCCCTTGGACGGGTTCTCGCCGTTGACGTAGATCAGATGCGCGTCAACGGCGGTGGGGTCGTCGGTTGCGTCGATGCGAAGGATCGCACCCTTAAGTACGTTCAGATGTACGTTAAAGGCGTTTTGTGCAAACGAAATACGGGTGCCACCTCGAAGCATCGGGCCGCAGACCGTTGCGCCGCTGTCAAGCGTCAGCGTGCCGCCGTTTTGAACTTGTGCAAAGTTGCCCTTGGTGTAGAGCGTGATATCCTTGAATACGAACGTGCCACCCTTGGGACGGAAATGATAACCGTTGCCATTGAGGTTGACCGTTGCGTGCACATTCGGTGCGGAGGTAACGGTGATCTTGCCCGCGGTAACGTACATGCCCGCGGTACCGATTGCCGTCTCGGGTACTGTTTCGGAAATGACGTAAACGAACGCGCCGGCGTTGGTCGTGACTGCAGCGTCCGCCTGTGCTGCGGCAATGGAAGCATAAAGCGTGTTGTAGTAACCGCAGGTTACGTTCTTGGTTGCCTTATTTACCGTAATGCTATCGGTGACAAGGCCAACGCGGAAGTGGACGTTGAACTTTTCGGCCATTGCGTCGTTGTCGAATCTTGCATTCTTTACGACGTAATCGCTACGATAGGCATCTCTTTGTTGATTTTTTTGGCTATCCCATTCGGCGCCGGTAGCCGCTTCGGTGTAGAGATAAGCGTCCTCAATGGAGATGCGATAGTAGGAACGGAAGGGAATGGCAGCACCCTTGGCGACAAGGGCAACACCCTCGCCCTTGATCGTGTAGTATGCGCCGTTGCTGTTATTGATGATCCTACCGTCGCCCGTATGCTCGAAGTAAACGGCACCGTCCGCGTCGGAGATGTTGATCGTTGTATTGGCCGTATCTGAGAGGATAATAGGACCAGAGCCGATGTGGTGGAAGTTACCGCCCGTGATGTTTACGATGGCGGTTGCACTTCTGAAGGAGAAGGTTTTTGCGGAGCCCTTGCTATAGAAGTCACCGCCGGAGATGTTAAGGGTAGCGTCACCGCTATTTGCAATAAGGACATAACCGTCATCTTTGGAGTTGTTGCGGAACTCGCCGCCCTTGATGGTGAGCTGGCCGCCATTGATCGTACGGAAAAGACGCGCGTTGCCGCTGGAGCCATTATGCTCAAACTTACCGTATTCAATGGTCGCGGAGTATGCACCGTCCAGGTCGACGAAGTAGTGCGTTCCCTCATGGGTGAAGGTGCCACCCTCGATGGTGAGATCGCCCTTGGAGGCCTGTTGGATACAGGTGATCTGGCCGCCCTGCATTTCGAATTTGCCGTCCTCGATGAGGGCGGAAGAACTATCATGAAGCCAGATAACCTTGGCTGTGGAGCATGTGGTTCCGCTTTTGTACTTAAATACGGGAGACTTGCCTTCGACCTCGGACTTGTGCACGTGAAGCGCGCTCGCACCGTAGAGGTTTACAATGCAGCCGATATTGGATCTGTATTCCAGCGTTGCGTTATAGACGTTAAAGGTCGTTTTGGCGCCATCGCCGTGATAAGCGTACAGGATCGCGTTGGAACCGGCTTGGCCATCGGCTCTCTTTTCAGTGACGCCGATCACGTCAAAGATCATGGTCGCGCCGTCGTAAATGTTGACCACATTTTTCTGTGCGCTGTTGAAATAGAAGACACGGTGCTGAGAGTTGCCGGCGGTATTCTCGTGCGCAAAGTCGATCTTGCCGTAGAAGTTGCACGTCGTGGCGGCCTCGCCGCTGTTCGAAATCTGGAACAGACGGAAATCCGTATCGGTAGAAGTCGTGCCGCGCGTGGTGATCTCTGCATTTGCGCCAAGCTCAAAGGTCACGTTGCCGCAGAGCATGATCACGTCGGCCGCAAGAGTATTGCCCTGTACCTTGGTTGCGCCGTTCAGCGTCAGGGAAGATTTGGCGGCACCAACGTCGGCCTTGAGGATCGCGCCGTTCGTGCTGAAGTTGAGGTCGGTCACGGTCAGCTGTGCGCCCCCGCCCAGAGCAATGGCGTATGCGGAAATCGTCTCGGAAACCGTGGGCCAGTTGGTTGCGCCCTCAACCTTCACACCCTGAAGCGTGATGTTCTTCGCGCCGGGAACAGTAATGGCCTCGCTGATCGTCGTGTCAGCAAAGACGTAAATGGTCGTTGCCGTGTTGTCGGGAACAGCCGCGATGGCCGCTGCCAGCGTCATATAATAATTGGAGTATGCATAGCCTTGGCTCCAATCGGAGGGCTTGCCGATGCGGGCAACGAGGTCAAAGCCTGCAGCCGCCTCGTCCGACATGAAGAGCAGATAATCACGGTAATTGCCGTCATCTCTGGTGATTTTACCCGTTTCGCGGGTGCCGCCGTAAACGTAGGTGTACGTGCCGGCGGTCTGCGCGCGGGAAATATAGGCCTCGCCGATCGCGCTGAATCTGCCGCCGTAAATATAAACTGCGGCAGAGCCTCGCGTATTGACGATATAGTGAGTGCCGTCCTTTATCAGTTCACTGTTATCATTGATCGTGACAACGGCGTTCCCGTTTGTGTTGATCAGGTTGTTGTCGCCACGCTTCTCGAGTTTGCTGTCGTTATTGATTGTCAGCGGGCCGGTGGTCGTGATCGTATCCTGGGTGCCGTTATGCTTGATCGTGCCGCCGTTTATGGTCATTGTGCCGCCGTTCGAAAATACGTTAGCGTTGCCGTTTGCGGTGTACGAGCCACCTTCAATGGTCAGCTTGCCGCCCTCTTTGACCTCGGCGAGCTTGCCGCCGACGGTCACTTCGATGTTGTCAAGGATTAGTTCTGCACCGCTTTCAATAACAAAGCGATAGGCACTGCCGGAAATATCAAGCTTGGGTGCTGTTGCATTGTTGCTCGTAACAGTCACCTTGCCGCCCGTAAGCGTTACGGAGGTGGTGACTCGTTTGAATAGACCGAAGGGGCTTGCATCGGCCAGCACGTATACAAAGGCACCATTCTGCGTCGCAGCTGCGCTCAGCGTCTGGGCGTACTGAATGGCTACGCCAAGGTCGGTGAAGTAGCCCTGACCCGTAGTATTGCCAACACGGAAGGCTGCCACGTGATACGGGGCAGTGTTGGCGCCATAGGAACCCATCAACGCCGCTGCCGCTGTATCGTTGACGAACTTCACGTTTTGGAGATTGAGGTATTCGGCATTGATATCGCACGCGATGTTGCTATCAACGGAGAGGGTTGCGTCCTTGACGGTCAAAGACGAGCCCACCGTGGCACCGTTGGGAAGCGTTGTCACAAAGCCTGCTTCCGAAGGGATATAGCCGCTGAAGAAAAGCTTGGCATCACCCCGAGCGATCAAGCTAACGTTCTCGCCCTCGGCATAAAAGCCGCCTTGGGTTCCGCCTCCTCCGGTGTAATCGTCTTTGATAGTCTCGGCTCTTTGATAAATGTAGCCCTTGCCATTACCTTTGTGCGTGGCAGTTACGGTGCCGGTTACCTTGATGCCTGCGGTCTGTTGTCCGGTTGTCTGGAAAATACTGCCCGTGCCTTCATGAGTGAAGGTGCCGCCCGAAATGTTTGCACGTCCATCGTTTACAGTCAGGATATGATCTGTGCCTTCGTGCGTGAAGGTGCCACCCGAAATCTCGGCCGTGCCGTTTCCAATATGTAAAATGGGGTAAGAGCCCGTTGCCTTCAGCTCGGCACCGTCCAGTACGTAGAGTTTTGCATTGGCGTTGCCCAGATAGATCAGACCGGTGGCGACATCAAATCCCGAGGTGCCTACGCCGTGAATGTATGCACCGTTGCCGATAGTCAACGTATCGCCGTTGCTGAACCAACCGAGCAGATAACTGCCGCAGTCCACCTCGATGTTCTCGAAGGTCAACTGTGCGCTGGTGTCGGCGTCAAACGCGTTATCCACCTTCAGCGTGAGTTTCTTGCGTGTGCCCGCACTGGTGAAGGTGATTTTGGAAGCCACGTGGCTGAGGCTTGCCGTTTGCTCCACGTCGGTGATCAGGGTGATCGTGGAATCTACGCCGTCGTCATTGGCCGCGGTTACGGCGTCTGCAAGCGTCTTATAATAATTAGTGGAAGACAAACCCTTGGCGGTCTGCTCGCCGATGCGTGCCACGTAACCGAGCTTGATTGCCGTGGTGTCGTCGGCCAAAATTGCCTTGCCGTAAAGGAGCACATTGCTCGGCGTGGGGTAGGCATCCTCAGTAATCTTGATGACGCCGGTTGCGGTTGTGCCTGCATAGTTGATCAGATAGCTGCTCTTGCCCTCATTGACGAAGGAACCGCCCGAAATGTTGAGCGCTCCGAGCGAACTGATCTTGATCAGTTCAGCGGTGGCATCGGCGTAGGAAATCTTGAACGTACCGCCCTCGATATTAACGGTGGCCTTCGTAGAGTAGATATAAAGCACGTTGTCGTTTACGGTGCTCTTTTCAAACGTGCCACCCGAAATGGTTGTTGTACTTTCGTTGGAAACATACAGCACAAGGCCGTTGTCGGCTGCGCTGCCGGTGCCGCTGTGCGTAAAGGTGCCGCCCGAAATGGTAAGTGTGCCATTTGTAAGGGAAATGATGTTGCCGGAGCCGGAATGAGTAAACGTGCCGCCGTTGATGGTCAGCGTGGCTTTAGGAATTTTGAAAAGAGGATTAGCGCCGCTTGCCTCGATCGTTACGTCTGCATTGACGGTGATGTTGGCGTTGCCGCCTCCGTATACAACACCGTTGCTGCTTCCGGTACCGTAGACGTGGGTGCCCTCATCAAGAATGACGGTGACGTTATTAAAGTAGCCGAGATCCTTCGCGCCACAGTTGATCGTGATGTTCTTCAACGTGGGAACGATCTTGGAGCCATCGCCCAGGTCGAAAAGACGGCTGCCACTGATAGTGAGCGTGATGCTCTCGGGATCGGTGCTGCTCAGTGTGAAGTTGTAGGGAGCAGATACCTTGCCCGTCTCAGCCGGAAGGTCGCCGCCGCGGATCGGTTCGGGCTGGGCATAGTTGGCGATCAGATAGATGGTCTGATCGGCTGCGCTGAGCGCCGTGATCGCCTTGGAGAGCGTCGTGTAGTACGCGTCGCCAAGCTTTGCTACTGCACCAAGTGCTACGGCCAGCGCGTCCAGAGACGTCTCGTCGGTGGTGACGGTATAGGTCATGCCGTCCATCGTCACCGTGGTGGCAGTGGTAGCGGTTGCGTTCAGATCCACGATCGTGGTAGCGCCTGCAGCCGCTGCGGCCTTAAGGTCGGCATAGTAGGAAAGAGGTGTAATGCCGTTTGCCTCGGTGCCCACAACAAGAATCTTGTCGGTCTGGGCAGCGTTCGCCTTCTCAAGCGTCGTGAAATAAGCGCCGTTTGCAGAGTACTTTGCACCAAACTCGATCGCAAGCACGTCGGCGGTCAGCGTGGTGGCAAGGGTGTAGTCGGTGCCGTCAACGGTTACGGTGACGGTATTCTCACTTGCGTTGGCAAGATCGTAAACGGTTGCGCCGCCTGCGGCTGCCGTTGCATCGGCCAGCGTCGTATAGTAAACGTATTCGGGTGTCGAGCCAAGTGCAAGCACTGACACGTAGGCAACCTTATACTTATAGCCCTCGGACAGTGCAAACTCGTCGGCAGTGCCGCTGTGCTGCACGGGGCAAATAACGCCGGCAAAACTCATCAGCGTAGTGGTGAGCGTGCCGTCCGTTGCCACGGGCATAAGCGTGCCTTCCGTGTAAGCGGCAAGTGCAACAGCAAAACTCGTGAACTCCAGGATCGTGCCATCGCTCTTAAGAATAATGTAGGTCGTGGTGTCCTGAAGCTCGCCGGCATCCTTCAATGCCGCGGCAGAGGAGTAGTAGGAGACGTCCTCACCGTTGGTCACGGTAGCGTAGACGCTTCCGTCGGAGGTCAGCATCTCCTGGGCGGTGGAGTCGGTGGCGACACGGAAGTTGTAAGTGGTGCCGTTTACGCTTACCGTTGTAGCGGTGGTGCCATCAAAAATGTTCGTTCCGGTCGGATCGTAGACGGCCTCGAGCATAAATATGCTGCCCGTATCGCCCGCCGCGATCACGTCGGATACAGACTTATAGAACGAGAAGGGCTTCGCGCCGGTGTTCACGTACGAGAAACACTGATATACGCCCTCATCGGACAGAACCTTGGAGATATACTGCTGCACCGCAGTGGTGCCGTTGGTATAGCCGGGCACGTGAATCTTGATGTTCCACGTCAGGAAATCTTTGCCGTTTTTGTAAAGGGTGAAGCCATCGGTGATCGTGTCGGTGCCCAACGTGTCCAAACGGTAGATACTGTAACCGTTGGGATCCAGCGTGTAACCGTCGGCAACGGGGACGCCCTCATATACAACGTCCTCGGACCAGTTGTATCTTGCCTCGATGCAGTCGGAAAGACGCTCGTAGACAAACAGATAGCGCATGCTGTAACTGTAGCTATTGACGTAGCGGTTGTAAAGCTGCACCCATTGATAGGTGGTGCCGCTTGCCTCGATAAGAGGCTTGCATTCAGCTGCATTAGCCGCGTCGTAGTAGCTGATCACGCTGTGCGTGCCGTCGGCGGAAACGCCAATGGCCACCATGAATCCAAGCGAGGAGTTCTCCATCAGATCGATGACCGAAGCGGCATCGGTCTTGACAGTGACGTCCTGATTGTTGAACTTGAAGGTGAGCGTGTTTGTGTATGCGGTCGCATTGAAATCAAGAATGTCGCCGCCTGCGCTCAATGCCGTGGCAAAGTTGCTGAAATACTGATCGTCACCAACCTTGGCTGCCGCGCCTGCTTCCTTTGCAAGCTCGTCGGTAGACAGAGAGGTCGTAACGGTATATGTAACGCCGTCATAGTTGAACGTCTTGGCGGTTGCGTTGGTGACGTTGGCAACGTCGGTAAAGGCGGTCGATGCGGCCATAGCGGCGTCGAGCGTGTAGTACACGGTGTACGCGCCGGTGCTTCCGTCGAGGGTGTAGTGGTAACCGCCATTCACACGGTCTTTCGTAGCTACGGCGCATGCATCATCACCGGCGCAAACGACGATATCCGTGCCAGACTCGCTGATTCGAGCAAACGCCCAGGTTTTGGACGTGGCGTCGAGGTCGTAAACCTGAGCGTCCTTGATTGCGGTCTGGAGATCAGCCGAGCCGTAGTAGGCGCTCACGGTCTTGCGAACGACGGTGTCGTTGCTGTCGATCACGTAGACGTAGAGATTATACTCTGCGGCAGTATTCGCCTCTGTGTAGTCGAGGATCTTCATCACTGCTGCAGTGTTCTCGGGATTATCGACAAGGCAAGTGTCGTAGAAGCACCTAACGGCGTCTGCAATCGTTGTCTTCGCAGGATCGCAATAGAGCTTGCCGTAGGAGAAAAGGTTCCCGTAGGAGAAAAGGTTCTCCCGGCTCACTCCGCTGCAATAGTTCGATTCACCGTAGAGGTGGACTCCTGCAGCATATGCGTCACTGTCCGAGCTGTAAGTCGCAGGGGTTCCTTCTGCGGCTTGCGCGTTTGCCCATGCACAGGCCGAAGCCGACAGTGCCATGGCGCACACAAGACAGGTCGCAATGATCAGGAACGTCAATGCTCGTCTTAAGGTTTTGTTCATGTTTACCTCTTTCCTCGAGGGCTTGATCCCCCGATACAAAAGTCTCAAGTAATTAACTTCGCACGTATAATATACTTGTTCACGGCCATTTTACACTAATTTATAATTAAAGTCAATAGGTTTTGCCACAAAAGACAACTTTTGGCGGTTCGCACAAAACGGGGAGGAAAAATGTGCCGTGACGGGAAGAAAAAAGGACGAGTTGTAAATTGAATGTGAAGAAATCGAAAACGCGCAAATCCGCGCCATTGCTGGGCTTTTTGCGACTCCGTTTTTTGCTTTCTTCGGTGGGGTACGGCCGTGGGGCAATTTGAACAAAATCGTTACAATTTGTTTTGTCGCACGACGCCGTATGCGCCCCCTGCGCCACCCTGAGCGGAGTCGAACCGCAAAGCGGTGCGCGCCGCAGGCGTGCAGGGTCTTGCAGGGGGGCTACATTGCGTTCCGCGAGATCCTGCCTTCGCTTTGCTCGGCACTGCTTTGCAGTTCGACTCCGCCGCATTCGCGCGGCGAGTGCATGCTGCGCTCAGGATGACGCGGGATTGTGCGATACGGAATCATAAAATAGTGGATATTGTTCTCCATGCGTGCAATAACGCATTGTGCCATTTTGAAAAAAGCGGGCGAAGGTCTCCCTTGAGGGGCGGGTGGTTTGCGTGACGAGAGGAAAGAAACGCGCACAAGCATCAATTCTGCACCCGACAAAAATTCCAAAAAAGTAAATAGAATTTCCAAAAACAAACGTGAGAAATTGACGAGATTCTCCAACAACGCGAATTAACCGACACAAAACAGCGAAACCGAGACACAAAAAGGGCCGCCAAACAATGGCGGCCCTTTGGACGTTGTTTTCATTATGCCTCGGCTTCGCTTTGCGCGAACTGACTGTGATACAGTGTGTGATAGAATCCTTTTCGCCGGAGCAATTCTTCGTGCTTTCCTTGCTCCACAACCTGTCCGTCTTTCATGACAAGAATGAGATCGGATTCTTTAATAGTGGAGAGTCGGTGAGCGACCACAAAAGAGGTGCGCCCTCGCATCAACGTGGCGAATGCGCGTTGTATGCGTCGCTCGGTGCGGGTGTCGATCGAGGAGGTGGCCTCGTCCAGAATGAGCATAGGGGGAGGGGAGAGCATCAGGCGGCTGATGCAAAGCAACTGCTTCTGTCCCTGCGAAAGTGAACCGCCTTCCTCGCCGATCACGGTATCATACCCTTTTGGCAAGCGCTTGATAAAGCTATGGGCGTGCGCCGCCTTGGCGGCCGCCACGATCTGTTCGCGCGTGGCATCGGGGTTGCCGAATGCAATGTTATCGGCTACGGTCCCTGCTCGGAGCCAGGTCTCTTGCAACACCATGCCGACCGAGTTCCGCAGACTCTCGCGCGTCATATCGCGCAGGTCGGTACCGTCAATGAGAATGGCACCTTCCTTCACGTCATAGAAGCGCATCAGCAGATTGATGAGCGTGGTCTTGCCACAGCCCGTCGGGCCGACGATGGCCACATGCTGACCGGGGAGTACCTCAAGATCCAGATCACGAATGAGAGGACGCTCGGGTTTGTAGGAGAAAGCAACGTCGCGGAACGTGACACGCCCGGCAGGGTGTAACAAAGCGGTTGCATTTTCGTTGTCGGGTTGTTCGGGGGTGGCGTCCAGGACTTCAAAGATGCGTGCGGCCGAGGCAAGTGCACTTTGCAGTTCGGTTACCACGCCCGATATCTCGTTGAAGGGCTTGGTGTACTGATTGGCATACGAGAGGAAGGTGGACAGTGCGCCGACTGTGATCGCGGCACCGCCGCTTCCCATCACAGTGACAGCACCCACCAGTGCTACGCCCGTATATACAAGACTGTTAACAAAGCGTGTGGAGGGGTTGACCAAAGAAGAGAAGAAGGTGGCATTCAGCGACGCCTTGCCGAGGCGGGTGTTCAGTTCGTCGAATTTTTGGAGCAACTCGTCTTCCTGTGAGAACGCCACGACCACTTTGTGAGAACTGATCGCCTCTTCCATGAGTGCGGTCTGTTGACCGCGAATGCGGGTTTGCAACTGGAACATATTGTACGTGCGCTTTGCGATAAAGGAAGCGACGAACAACGACAGGGGAGTGACCACTACAACAACCAGTGTGATGCCGGGGTGGATCCACAGCATAAATGCCAGGGTGCCAAGAATCGTGAGCACCCCCGTGAAGAGTTGTGTGAAGCCGAGCAACAGACCGTCGGTGAACTGATCCACGTCAGCGACCAGTCGGCTGACGGTGTCGCCGATCTTATGCGTATCCAGATAGGAAAGCGGCAGTTTTTGCAGATGGCGGAAGGCGTCGTTGCGGATATTGCGTGCCACGCCATAGGTCATTTTGTTGTTACAAACGTTCATCAGCCATTGACACGCGGCGGTGATGAGAATGAGGAGCGCCGCCAGTTTGAAGATATCCAAAATGGCGGAAAACTCGACCCGTCCGGGGGCTAACATCAAGTCAATGGCTTCGCCGATCAGCACGGGGAGCCATAGGGTGAACGCCACGGTCACAAGACTTAACACAAGTGATGCGGCGAGGTACGAGCGGTAGCCGCGCAGATAGGAGAGCACGCGCCGCAACGTGCCGCGCGGTGCTTTTTTTATTGCCTTTTTACTCACGGGATCACCTCCTCGCTCTTAAATTGCGAGTCATAGATCTCACGGTATACGGGGCAGTTTTCAAGGAGTTCGGCGTGCGTGCCGATGCCTGCGGTCTTACCGTCCTCCAACACGAGGATCCTGTCGGCGGTCTCGATGGAAGCGGTGCGCTGACTCACGATAAACACGGTGGGACGGTAGGGAAGAGACGCAATCGACGCGCGCAGTGCGGCATCGGTGGCGTAATCCAGCGCCGAGGCACTATCGTCTAGAATCAGGATCTGCGGGCGTCTGACAAGGGCGCGCGCCACTGTCAATCGTTGACGCTGGCCGCCCGAGAAATTGCGACCGCCCTGTTCCACGGGAGCGTCCAGTGCGCCCTCTTTGGCGCGCACGAAGTCGGCGGCCTGCGCGGCTTCCAACGCTTCATATAATAGAGCATCGTCGGCAGTGGCATCACCCCACAGAAGATTTTCGCGTATGGTGCCCGCAAACAGTTCCGCTTTTTGCGGCACGATGCCGATGCGTGCGCGCAGTGCGTCAAGGTCCTGTTCGCGCACGTCCGCGCCGCCCACGAGCACGGCGCCCTCGCTCACGTCATACAGACGCGGAATGAGATTGACAAGGGAGGATTTTCCCGAGCCTGTGCCGCCGATGATGCCGACGGTCTCGCCTGCGCCCGCCGTGAGGGAAATGTCGGTAAGTGCCTGCTCGCCCCCAGCGTTATATGCGAGGGAAACGTGGCGAAATTCCACACCGTTATGGCACATATTCTGTTTTTCTTCGCTCTTGGGAAGTCCCTCGGGCGCGTCGAAAATCTGGTTGATACGCTTTCCGCAGGCACAGGCCTTGGTGATGAGAATGATGAAGTTGGCGAGTTTGATCAGTTCCACCAAGATCTGGGACATATAGTTGTAAAGCGCGATCACGTCACCCTTGCCGAGTGTGCCGCTGTTTACCTCCACACCGCCGAGATAAACGATGGCGAGAATGGAGAGGTTGATGATCACCAGCGTCAGGGGATTGAGCAATGCCGACACGCGCCCTGAAAAGCGTTGGAGGCGTGTAAGTTCTGCATTGGCAGCGGTGAACTCGTCAATGGACTCCCGCTCACGCACAAAGGCACGCACCACACGTGCGCCCTTGAGGTTTTCGCGTGTGAGCCCCAGTACGCGGTCAAGTTTTGCTTGCACGCGTCCGTAGATCGGAATACTGATGAGCATAATGCCGAAAATAACCACCGAGAGCGCGGGAATCGTGATAAGGAAGGTGCGCGCGGCGGTGGGGGAAACGGTAAAGGCCATGATCATCGCGCCGAACACGATGAAGGGCGAACGCAGGAAGAGGCGGAGCACCAGATTGACGGTGTTCTGGATCTGTCCCACGTCCGAGGTGGTACGGGAGAGGAGGGTTGCGGTGCCGAAACGGTCGGTTTCACGGTAGGAAAGCCGTCCGATCTTTTGGAAGAGTGCAAAACGGAGTTCGGTGGCCATACCCACTGCCGCTTTGGCCGAGAAATACTGTGCGGTCACCGACGCGGCAAGCCCCACAACGCCCAGAAGGACCATCAGCGCACAGCGCTTTAAAATATAGGGCATATCGCCGTTTGCAATGCCCACGTCCACAATGTCCGCCACGAGCAACGGAACGAACAGTTCAAAGAGTGCTTCCAGCATCTTAAACAACGGGCCCAGCACCGATTCGAGTTTATAATGCTTCAAATAGCGCAGTATTTTACCCATACGTGATCCTCCTTTCTTCATAATGTCATCATTATAGCACAATTTCCCTTGCTTGACAAGCACGGGGAAGGGATTTTTTGGTTTGGGACTTGATTTTCTCTCAGAAAGGTGTATAATAATATGGAATGACAGAGCCGCCGAGGGCGGCAGAAAGGTAGAATCTATGGCTGAAAATACTTGCACGCACGATTGCTCTTCGTGCTCCAGCAATTGCTCTCAACGCACCGCTCCCCAGCACGAGCAGCCGCACGCCGAGAGTTCGATCAAGCACACCATCGCCGTGATGAGTGGCAAGGGAGGTGTGGGTAAATCTCTTGTGACCTCGATGCTTGCCGTGGCGCTTTCCAAAATGGGCTACCACGTTGGTATTCTCGACGCGGATATCACGGGCCCCTCGATCCCCAAGGCCTTTGGCCTTGCGCCCGTGCAGGGCTTTGACGGTGACGAGAGCGGACTGTTCCCGCCCAAGACCGCGGGTGGCATCGACGTGATGTCCCTCAATCTGTTGTTGCCCGACGAAAAGAGTCCCGTGGTATGGCGTGGCCCCGTGATCGCGGGTACCGTAAAGCAGTTTTACACCGATTTCATCTGGGACGACGTGGATTTTCTGCTCATCGACTGCCCTCCCGGCACGGGCGACGTGCCCCTCACAGTCTTCCAGTCCATCAAACTGGACGGTGCCGTGATCGTCAGCAGTCCGCAGGAACTGGTTTCGATGATCGTGTCCAAGGCCGCCAACATGGCGAATATGATGAACGTGCCCGTGCTCGGCCTTGTGGAGAACATGAGCTTTGTGAAGTGCCCCGATTGCGGTCGTGAGATCGCCGTGTTCGGCCAGAGCCATATCGGCGAGGTGGCGCGTGAGTTTGGCTACCCCGTTCTGGCGCGCGTGCCGCTGGATCCCGCCATTGCCGCGCTTGTGGACGAAGGACGCGTGGAGTCCGTCACGGACAACCCGCTGGCCGATGCCGCCGCTATGATCGCGGATAAACTGAAATGACCTTGAAGAAAGACCGTCGCAGGCGGTCTTTCTTCTTTTTACACCAGGCACTTGCAAAAGCGGAGCGCATGGGGTATAATATAACTATCTATTATTTCGCAATACATAAGGAAGATATATGAGACCAACGATTTACCCGGTGGGGGATCGCGCACGGCTGCTTGCCATTCGCACAGATCGCTTCAAGAGCGAACTGCTTGCGGTGCAGTTCGCCATACCGACCGCCGCCGAAACGGCGCAGAATCACGCGCTTTTCTTTGAACTCTTGCGCCGCGGTACGGAGCGCTATCCGACCAAGGCACTGTTTTACCGACATCTGGACGATCTGTATTCCACCGCGATCACGCCGTATAACCGCCGCGCGGGAGATATGCAGATCCTGGGAGTCACCGCAGACTTCCTCGGTGCGCGCTTTGTGGGCGGCGGCGAGGGGCTTTTGCCGCAGGTGACCGAACTTATGGCGGAGTTGCTCTACCGTCCTTTTGCGCCCGAGGGGCACTTCCACACCCCTTACGTGGAGAGTGAAAAAAAGAATCTGCGTGACGCGATTCGCGCACGCATCAATGCGCCGCGCGCTTACGCCAGATCGCGTTGCCGCGCCCTCTTATGCGAGGGGGAGCCCTATGCACAGTCGCTCATTGGAGAGGAATCTACCGTAGACGCTATCACGCCCGAGACGCTGACCGCGGCGTGGCATACGCTTCTTTCCACTGTGGCGCCCACGTTCTTTTACATTGGAAACAGCGACCCCGCGCGCGTGGCGGAATTGCTGGCAAAAGAGTTTGACACCGCCAAGGGCAACCTGCCCACCCTACAAACGCGCGTGTTGCTTCCCACAGGGAGTGTCAAGCGCGCCACCGAGCAGATGCCGTTGTGTCAGGGCAAACTCGCGATCGGCTATCGCACCGACGTGACGCTTTCCCACCCCCTCTCGCCCGCGATGGTGATGGTCAACGAGATCTTCGGCGGATCGGCCGCATCCAAACTGTTTTTGAACGTGCGCGAGCGCCGCAGTCTTTGCTATCATTGCAGTTCTTCTCTGGATCTCTATAAAGGCGTGATGTTTGCGGCGTCGGGCATGAAGGTGGAGAACCGCGAGGTGACCGAGGCGGCCATTCGCGCGGAATTTGACGCGATCGTGCGCGGCGATATCAGTGAAACCGAGTTTGATGCCGCGCGCCGCTCGATCACAAACGCCTACCGTCAGATGTACGATAATCCCGCCGCACTGTTCGGCTTTTATATGGGGCGCGCGTTGGGCGGTATTTCGGAAACGGTGGAGAGCCGCCGCGAGGCGTTGATGCGCGTCGGCAGGGAAGAGGTCATCGAGGCCGCAAGCCGTATGCGCGAGGGTGCTGTGTTCTTCCTTGAGGGGACCCTTGCGGGAGAGGAGGCGGCAGAGGAATGAGCGCATGGACGATGTATGAAAGCGCGCTCCTTGGCGAGCGCTACTACAAGACCGTACACGCGTGCGGTCTGCCTGTTTACGTATTTCCCAAAAAGATGTCCACCACCTACGCGATGCTCGCGGTGAAATTCGGATCGGTGGACAACAGTGCCGACGATGCGGGCGCGCACCCATTCCATGACGGCGTGGCGCATTTCCTGGAGCACAAGTTGTTTGCCAACGAGGACGGTAGTGATTCCTTTGAGCGCTTTGCCGCGTTTGGCGCCGATGCCAACGCCTACACCGCGCACACCCGTACGGTCTATCTGTTCTCCTGTACCGAGCGCTTCGAGGAGTCGCTCGCGGAACTCCTGACCTTTACCACGCACCCGTGGTTTACCGAGGGATCGGTCAAAAAGGAGCAGAGGATCATTGCAGAGGAGATCCGTATGTGCCGCGACGATCCTTACGACCGTTGCTATCGTAATATGTTGGCAGGGCTTTACCGTGAGCACCCCGTGCGCGTGGATATCTGCGGTTCGGAGCGTTCGGTGGCGGCTATCACGCCGCAAGAACTCTACGAGGCGTACGGCACGTACTACGTGCCCGAGAATATGGCGCTTGTGGTATGCGGCGACGTCGAGCCCGACACCGTGATCCGCGTGGCAGACGCGTGTCTTGCACGTGAGCGCACCGCCCGTGCGGTACCGCGCCGTGTTGTGTGCGAGCGGGGAGAGGTGTGTGCGAGAGAGACAACGGTACGCGGCCAGGTGGCAAAGCCCATTTTCGCTATTGGTATCAAAGACAAGGGTGTTCCTGCCGATGCCGATGCCTGCACGCGCCGCAGTGCCGTGATGGAGATCCTTTCGGAACTGCTGTTTGGCGATACGGGCGAGTTGTACAACCGTCTGTTTGACGAGGGGCTCATTTCCCCCGAGTTTTCCTTTGGCTATTCGCTCAGCCGCGATTTCGGCTTTTTGCGTTTGTCGGGCGAGTCGGAGGAGCCCTCCCGCGTGCTGGAGGAGATCCGCGCCTATCTTGACAAGATGGCAAGCGAAGGACTCTCGCGCGAGGAATTTGAGCGTTGTCGACGCATTCAGTTTGCCGAATACATCAAGAGTTTTGACTCCACGGAGGAGATCGCCGACAATCTGGTGGCGTTTCTCTTCGAGGGTGCGGAAATCTTCTCCTACGCTGACGTGATCCGCGGCGTGACTTTTGAGGAGGCGGAGCAACTGTTCCGGAAATTTTTTGATCCCGCGTGCTTCACGTTATCCGTGGTACGCCCACAAGAAGAAGGAGGATATCATGACTGAGGTTACCATTTCCTTTCCCGGTATCGGTATTGATCCCTTTACCGTAGACAAGGTTGCCTTTTCGATCGGCAATATCAGTGTGCGCTGGTATGGCATCATTCTCACGCTTGGCATCGTGGCGGGCGTGCTTTACGCGCTCTACCGTTCCCGCGAGGAGGGTGTATCCACCGACGACGTGCTGGATTTCACCATCTGGACGGTCCTGCTTGCCGTGATCGGTGCGCGTGCCTATTTCGTGCTCACAACGCTCAAGGATGCAAGCGGCAACTGGAATTATCACAGTTTTCTTGACGTGATCGCCATCTGGGAGGGCGGTATCGCCATTTACGGCGCGATCATCGGCGGTGCTATTTCAGTGGTGCTGATCAGTTATTTCAAGAAGTATTCCAAACAGAAACTGCTCAAGGTGTGCGATATGGTCGCGCCCGGTGTGATGCTGGGGCAGATCATCGGCCGTTGGGGCAATTTTATGAACGGGGAAGCACACGGCTACGAAACGGCAGAGGATTTCTTCTTGCGCATGGGGCTGTGGGAGAGAAACCGTATGGTGTACTACCACCCCACGTTCCTTTACGAGTCGCTGTGGAATCTTTTGGGCTTTGTGCTGATCAATCTGCTTTACAGAAAAAAGAAGTTTGACGGTCAGGTATTGCTTATGTACCTCGCGTGGTACGGTTTTGGCCGTATGTTCATCGAGGGTATGAGAACCGACAGTTTGTATATCGGCGTGTTCCGCATCTCACAGGTCGTCGGCTTCCTTTGCTTCGTGATCTGCACGGCGCTCCTTGTAGTCTTCCTTGTGCGCGCCAAGCGCCTTTCCTTGGACACCGAGGGTTATGCGCCCGTGTATGAGAAAACGCGCGGCTTGGGCCTGCGCCTTTTCGCTCGGAGCGATAAGGCCGAGAGCGACACCGTAGCCCAGGGCGATACTGTAAACGAACAGGACACCGCCGACGGGCAAGAAAAGGAGTGACGGATATGCCGCATATTATCGACGGAAAAGCCATTTCCGCACAGATCCGCGCCGAAATCGCGGAAAAAACGAGCGCACTGAAGGCCGAGCGGGGCATTGTCCCGGGTCTTGCCGTGGTGATCGTGGGCGAGGATCCCGCCTCGCGCGTGTACGTGCGCAATAAGCACCGCGCCTGCGAGGAGGTGGGGTTTGCCTCGTTTGGCTATGAATTGCCCGCTACCACCACCGAGGAGGAGTTGCTCTCGCTCATCGACAAACTCAATCGCGACACGGCCGTGCACGGGATCCTCGTGCAACTGCCGCTCCCCGCGCATTTGAATGAGGAAAAGATCCTGCTTGCCATTGACCCTTGTAAGGACGTGGACGCCTTCCACCCCTTTAACGTGGGCAAGATCATGATCGGCAATTACGATTTTTTGCCCTGCACGCCCGCGGGCGTGATGGAACTGCTCCGCCGCAGTAATGTGGAGATCTTGGGCAAGGAGTGTGTGGTGGTCGGTCGCTCCAATATCGTGGGCAAGCCGCAGGCAATGCTATTGTTGCAAGCCAACGGCACGGTGACCGTGTGTCACAGCCGCACCAGAGATCTTCGCGAGGTCTGCCGCCGTGCGGATATCCTCATTGCCGCCATCGGCAAGCCCGAATTCTTTGACGCTTCCTTTGTCAAGGAAGGCGCCGTAGTGATCGACGTGGGCATCAATCGCCGTGCGGACGGCACGCTTTGCGGCGACGTGAAGTTTGACGACGTAGCGCCGCACACCTCGGCGATCACGCCCGTTCCCGGCGGCGTCGGTCCTATGACGATTGCCATGCTGATGCAGAACACGCTCACGGCGGCGGTGAAGCAATGTCAGTAAAACTCGGAAAATATCGCCATTTCAAGGGCGGAGAATATGAGGTCCTGGGCATTGCCCATCATTCGGAAACAATGGAGGATCTCGTGGTATACCGCGCACTGTACGGCGAAGGGGAACTGTGGGTGCGCCCGCTTGCCATGTGGCAAGAAGAGGTCGTGCACTGCGGCGAGCGTGTGCCGCGCTTTCGCTATATCGGTGATTGACACTTTTTTCTAACGCGCTTTTTTGAATAGGTCAGAAGCATCCCGGTCAATACTGTTTTCAAGAAAAAACAGGAGGCCGGGATGTACTATAATAAGGTGGAAATATGCGGTGTCAATACCGCAAAACTGAAAGTCCTGTCCGATGAGGAAAAACGCACGTTACTGGAGCGCAGTAAGGCAGGGGACAGTGCGGCGCGCGACGAGCTGATCTATGGCAATTTGCGCCTTGTCCTCAGTATCATTCAGCGCTTTTCGGGGCGGCGCGAGAACGCGGACGATCTGTTCCAGGTCGGTTGCATCGGCCTTGTGAAGGCGGTGGATAATTTCAATCTGGCGCTGGACGTCAAATTTTCCACGTACGCCGTTCCTATGATCATCGGCGAGATCCGTCGCTATCTGCGTGACAACAATTCCATTCGTATCAGCCGATCCGTGCGGGATCTTGCCTATCGTGCTCTGCAAGCGCGCGAGGAACTGACAAGAGAACGGGAATACGAGCCCACGGCCGAGGACATTGCGGCACGCCTTGGAGAAGAGAAGGAGGCGGTAGTGCGCGCCATGGAAGCGATCATCGAGCCGATCTCGCTCTACGAGCCCGTTTACAGCGAAAACGGGGACTCGATCTACGTGATGGATCAACTCAGCGACACCTCTGCCGAGGACGAGCACTGGATCGACAACATCGCGTTGCGCGATGCAATGAACCGCCTGTCCGAGCGCGAGCGCAAGATCATCGAGATGCGCTTTTACCGCAACAAAACGCAGATGGAGATCGCGCAAAGCATCGGCATCTCACAAGCGCAGGTCTCGCGCCTGGAAAAAGGGGCCCTCGCACGTATCCGCTCCCAGATATAAGAAAAGCACCTGTCACTGACAGGTGCTTTTCTTATTGACTGGGTAAGAGAGCATTTACGGGATCGCCGTCAAGGGAAAGGACCGTGGCGCCGAGAGCGTGTGCCTCTTCTATATCGTGTGTGACGATCACGGTAAGACCGTCGGGATTGGCGGTTTGTATCAGTGGTATCACACGTGATTTGAGTGCATCGTCCAGGGCTGAGAAAGGCTCGTCCAAAAGGAGAAGATCAGCGCGTGTAGCGAGCGCCCGCGCCAAGGAAACACGTTGCTTCATGCCGCCCGAAAGGGCGCCCGGAAGGGCATTTTTGTATGTGTCCAACTCAAAGGCGCTCAGAAGGTCTTGTGCCACTTTGGAACTCTCGTTTTCTCCCGATAGAACGAATGTTATGTTTTTCTCGCAATCGAGCCACGGAATCAGGCGAGATTCCTGAAACGCAACTGCCGTTTTTTGATAGGTGTTTATGATCCTGCCTTCGCCCGGGGTTTCCAAGCCCGCGAGCAATCGAAGAAGCGTGGTCTTGCCGAGTCCCGACCGTCCCATCAGCGCCACGATCCCCGTTTCGGGAAAGGAAAAGGAAAGGTTGTCGATCACGGTGTGACCGTCATAGCGATGCGTGATGTTTTGCAGTGAGATCATGCGCGCACCTCCTTTTCTGTGGTAACGGATCTTTGCTTTTGGGCGCGGTCAAAGAGGAACAAGGCCAACCATTCGATCAGCATACTGATCACGACCACGATAAAGGTCCAGGCAAACAATTCGTCCGTGAGCAGATACAATTTCCCCTCGTAAATGGCTTTGCCGATCGAGCGTTCGGGCACGCAAAGCACCTCTGCGGCAATGCCCGCTTTCCAGGCCAGTGCCACGGCAGAGCGCACCGCCGCGAGAAAATACGGCGTGAGCGATGGCAGACGAATGCCGAAAAATACGCGGCGACGAGGCACGCGGAAGACGTGTGCCATTTCCAGAAGAGCGCGGTCGGTGGAGCGCAGACCCTCCTGCACGTTGCTCCAGACGATCGGGAGCGCCATCATAAAGGCGATCACCAGCGGTACACCGTTCCTGCCGATCCAAAGGAGCATCAGGAAAATGACCGATGCCACGGGTGTAGCCTTGAAGAGCGTGAGCAGTGGGGAAAACAACTGGTGCGCAAGGCGACTGTTATAGGTCAGCACGGCCAGTAGCGTGCCGCAAAGGAGCGCGAGCGAAATGCCGATCACAATGCGAACAAGGGAAGCGCCGAGCGCGAGATAAAACGCGCCGTCAGCGGCAAGCCGCCCGAGGGCTTTCAGCATGGCGATCGGCGTGGGGAGCAACAGCGGCTTGCCGTACAGCCCCGCGATCAGCCACCACAGGCCTATCCAAAAGCAGATCGAAAGCAGTGGATAGGCCCATTTCGGCAAGGAAAGTTTCTTCATTATGCCATTATGCGCCGTAATAGAAGTCATCGGCGGGCAGAGCGCCACCGATCGACGTCTTGGGCATCGCGGCAAGGAACTCGGCCATAGCAGTCTTCATATCAGCCCCCGTCATAAAGGTGAGATTGCACTTCGGAATCGCGTTTTTCGCCACGGCTTCCTTTGCAAAGATCTCTGCGGAAACGATCATGCCTGCGGCTTCGGCGGGATTCTCGGTCACGTAATTCAGCGATGCCTCGTATTCTTCAAGGAACTTGGCAACCTCGTTCGGGTGCTGCTCCACAAATTCTTTGCGGGCAACAACACAACCCTGTACAAGAGACCCTTCGGTAAAGTGCTTATCCCACTCGACGGTGATGTCAAGGGCAGAGGTCACGGTCACACCCTCGGTGGCAGAGGCCTTGGCAATCGTCACCATCGGCTCGGGCAATACGGCGTAATCCACCAGTCCCTGTGCCACGGCTGCCTGCAGGTCGGCGGGCTTTGCGTAGGTGGTGCTATTCAGCGTCACGTCTGCCACGGCGGCCTTGTCAAGGAGTGCCTTGGTGATGAAGGTGGGGTTCTGTGCGGGGCAGTAAACCGTCTTGCCCGCAAGGTCGGCAAGCGAGGTGGGTGCCGTGACCTTGGCCGTGTTGGCAACCAGATAAAGCACGCCGCGCGTGTTGATGGCAAGCAGTACGACGTTGCCGTCCGTTGCGTTGTACAGGGCGCTTGCGACGTTGGTGGGCACCGCGCCGATGTCGGCAGTGCCGTTGATGATGGCATCGCGCACGTTGGTGGCATCGGTTTCCACGGTGAAGGTGTAGTTCAAAGCGGCGTTACCGTCCTTGTCGTTCTGGATCAGGGGCGCCATACCGAAGCCCGTGGTGCCGTTGAGCGTCCAGACGCGCACGTCGAGTTCGGCGTCATAGTCCTTGTTGCACGCGGCAAAAAGGGGCAGCGTGAGCACAAGAGTGAACAGGAGAACAAGGGAAATGATGCGTTTCATGGTATATATTCCTTTCTTTATTGGGTGTCGTGAAGAAGTGCTTGTGGCAAAAGCAGTGTGATGCTCCGTCCGTTGTGGCGGATCACGCCGTCGGCCTCCAGTTTGTCCAGAGAGCGGTAGAGCGAGGCGCGTCCGATATCCAGTATGTCGGCAAGTGCGGTGAGTGATACGGTCACCGTTTCGCCCTCCTTGCATTCAGCAAGGAGCCAGCACGCAAGGCGGCGCTCGGCACTGCCCGCGGTGAAGCAACGGATCTTCTGGTTGAGGAACTGCACGCGACCCGCGAGAAACGCAAGGTACGCGTCAAGAAACGCGGCAGAGCGCGTCATCAGCGTGCGTACCAGTGCGACGTCAAGGAAGAGCGCGGTGCATGCCGTGTCTGCCGTGATGTGTGACATGGGGGGTGTATTGTCAAGAAACAGTGCGGCGGCGTCAAAGATTTCGCCCGCGCTTACCGTGCGCAAAATGACGGCTTTTTCCGTGTCGGCGGATCGGATCTGCGCCCTGCCCGATAAGAGTATGCCCAGTGCGCGGCGATCGTCCGCACCGATCTGTTCACCGCACTTTGCCGTTTGCAGTGTGGCGCCTTCCTGCGCCAGTACGTCGGCAAGCACGGCCTTGTCGGTCGTGGCGAACAGGGGAATACGGCACAGTACCGCAAGGATCTCGTTTTGTTGCATAAAACCTCCGTTTGTCTCATTTGGGACAAAATAAATATATCATATCTCACCAAAAATGTCAAGAGGTTTTCGCTTGACAGGGAGAAAAAACTTCAGTATAATGGTTGCAGGAGAACTTCGACGGGAGGTTTATGATGAGTATTATACGCGAGCATTTCGGCAAAATGCCGAACGGCGAGGCCGTGTATCGTTATACGATGGAAAATGCGCAAGGAATGCGCGTGTCGATCCTGACGCTTGGCGGTGCCATACAGGAGTTGATCGTGCCCGACAGAGAAGGCAATCTCGCGGACGTTGTCTGCGGCTTTGACGATCTGGAAAGTTACTGCCGCTGTCCCGGTCAGCACGGCGCGCTCATCGGGCGCTTTGGCAACCGCATTGCGGGGGGCAGATTCGTGCTGGACGGCAGGACCTACACCCTTGCCACCAACAACGGCGTGAACCATCTGCACGGCGGCAACGTCGGCTACCACCACCGTCTTTGGGGCCCCACACCGATCGACGGCGAGGAGCCCGCACTGGAACTCCGCTATACTTCCCCCGACGGCGAGGAAGGGTATCCCGGCACGCTTTGCGTGTGCGTGACCTACCGTCTCACGGCATGCAATGCACTTTCCATTCGTTACGTGGCAACCACCGACCGTAAAACGGTGGTCAACCTCACCAATCACGCCTATTTCAATCTCGGCGGTCTTGCGTCGGGGGATACGCTCTCGCATGAATTGACGCTGGACGCCGACACCTATCTGCCCGTTGATGACACCAAGATCCCCACGGGGGAACGCGCCGACGTGACGGGCACGCCCTTTGATTTCAGAGCACACAAGGTAATCGGGCTCGGTATGCCCGAGGACGGCTACGATCATTGCATCAATTTCACGGGCGGGGAAACGAAGGAGCCCGTATGGCGCGGCACGTTGTACGATCCCGCAAGCGGCCGCGAGATGAAGATGTATACAAATCAGCCCGCCGTTCAACTCTACACGGGCAATCATCTGGGCGGCGACGCCTTTCCCTTTAAGGGGCACGCACAAAAAAAGCACGGTGGTGTGTGCCTGGAAACGCAGAAAATGCCCGACTCGCCCAATCAGCCGCACCTCTCCTGCGCGGTGTTGGACGTGGGTGAGGTCTATGACTACACCACCGTATACGCATTTGGCACAAAGTAATATTGTAACCCCCGATCGGCATAAAGTTGATCGGGGGTGATTGTTTTGAAACGATTGTATCAACGGGCGCTGATCCTTTTGCTTGCGCTCATCGTGATGATGCCGATGCGCGTCCTTGCCAAGGAAGCCGAGGACGGCGTGGAGGGAAGCATGGCACTGCCCTGTACTTCCGCCATTCTGATGGACGCCGCCACGGGTACGGTGCTGTACGAGCAGAACGCGGACGCGGCACTGCCGCCCGCATCGGTGACGAAGATCATGACACTGCTCTTGGTGATGGAGGCCATTGACACGGGGAAGATCGCGCTCACGGATATGGTGAGCGTGAGTGCGAAAGCCGCGGGAATGGGCGGCTCGCAGGTCTATCTCAAGGAAGGGGAGAGCATGTCCGTGGAGGAGATGCTCAAATGTGTGGTGATCGCCTCCGCCAACGATTGCGCCGTGGCGCTTGCCGAGTTTGTGGCGGGCAGTGAGGAGAGTTTTGTGCGCGCGATGAACGAGCGCGCCGCCGAACTTGGCATGGTCAGTACGCATTTTGAAAATACCAACGGCCTTGACGATACGGTGGAGAATCACGTGACCTCGGCGCGGGATATTGCCATCATGTCGCGTGCGCTTATCGCGTATCCCAAGGTGTTGGAATACAGCGGTACGTGGATGGATAGTATCCGTGACGGCGCGTTCGGTCTGACCAATACCAATCGCCTGGTGCGCTTTTATCCGGGCTGTACGGGACTGAAAACGGGCTCTACCTCGCGTGCGGGCTTCTGCATCAGCGCCACGGCCGAGCGTGACGGACTGTCACTCATCTGTGTGATCATGGACGCCGAAACGCGCGATATCCGCAACGCCAGTGCCGCCAAACTCTTGGACTTTGGCTTTGCCAATTACGCTACGTATCGCGCGGAGTCGGGGACTCGGACGTTGCCGCTGATCGGCGGAGATCAACGCAGTGTCAAGGTGGAATGGTCGGGGCTTTGCCTCACGGTGCCCAAGGGGCAGACGGGCAACGTGAACTGTGAGGTGGAGCTGCCCTTAGAGCTTTGTGCACCGCTGTGTCAAGGGGACGAGGTCGGCCATCTTGTTTATACCCTGAACGGCACCGAGATCGGCCGCGTTCCCATCACTTCGTCGGAAAATGCAGAGAAAATAGATTTTTTCCACTTGTTTCGGGAAATATTTTACGGTTTTTTGATCATTTAGGACTTGCAAACCAAGTGTTGTAAATGGTATAATGGATTCATTACAAAAGCATGTTTATGCGGAAAGAGGTCACTATGTCAATTCGTCTTGTTGATTCCTACGTGAAGTCGTTCGTCACCGAAAAAGAGTATGGCTATATGCAGCCCATGGTCAATGCGGCACATACGATGCTGGAGGAAAGATCGGGTCCCGGTCACGATTTCCTCGGTTGGATGAATTTGCCCCGTGACTATGACAAAGAGGAGTTCGCGCGCATCAAAGAGGCCGCCGCCAAGATTCGCAAGTCCTGTGACGTGTTTATCGTCATCGGTATCGGCGGTTCGTATCTCGGTTCCCGCGCCGTGATCGAGTTCCTCAAATCTCCGCTTTACAATAATCTCAAAAAGGATACGCCCGACATCTACTTCTCGGGTTGCAACATCAGCGCCACCAATATGCAGGAACTGCTTGCGATCTGTGAGGGCCGCGACGTTTGCATCAACGTGATCTCCAAGTCGGGCACGACCACCGAGCCCGCCGTGGCTTTCCGCATTTTCCGCGAACTGCTGGAGAAAAAGTATGGCGCCGAGGGTGCAAAAGAGCGCATTTTCGTGACCACCGACCGTGCGCGCGGCACGCTCAAGGGCTTTGCCGACAAGGTGGGCTATGAGACCTTTGTGGTGCCCGATGACGTGGGCGGCCGTTTCTCTGTGCTGTCTGCTGTGGGCCTTCTTCCCATCGCCGTTTCGGGTGTGGATATCGACGAGTTGATGCAGGGTGCGGACGACGCGCGCGTGGCCTTCGCCGATCCCGATATCGAGAAAAACGATTGCTATAAGTATGCCGCACTGCGCAACATTCTGCTGCGTCAGGGCAAGTCCACCGAGATCTTGGTCGGCTACGAGCCTTATCTGCAGATGCTCAGCGAGTGGTGGAAGCAGTTGTACGGCGAGAGCGAGGGCAAGGATAAGAGGGGCATTTATCCCGCATCCGTGATCTTCTCCACCGACCTGCATTCTTTGGGTCAGTACATTCAGGACGGTATGCGCAACCTGTTTGAAACCGTGATCTGGGTGAAGGACACGGGCGTGGCGCAACTGATCCCCAACGATCCCGAAAACATCGACGGCCTGAATTTCCTTTCGGGTAAGGACCTCAACTACGTCAACGATATGGCACGCAAGGGCACTTTGCTTGCGCACATCGACGGCGGCGTACCCAACATCGTACTGGAACTTGAGGACCGCAGTACCCGTTCGCTTGGTTATCTTCTGTATTTCTTCGAGAAGGCGTGCGCCATCTCGGGCTACCTGCTTGGCGTCAATCCCTTTGATCAGCCCGGCGTGGAGGCCTACAAGAAGAATATGTTCGCCCTGCTCGGCAAGCCCGGTTACGAGGCACAGAAGGCAGAGCTTGAGGCACGTCTTGGCTAATCCGTGAAATTTTACCGCACGGCACCGAAAGATTTTTTCGGTGCCGTGCTTTTTTTTGTAAAATAGCCCTTGAAATTCCAAAAAGAATCGTGTATAATAAAAGTGTAGACGGGGAACGTCCCCGTTACGCATCAAATTTCGGAGGTACAGTCCCATGCTCAAAATTATGATCGGTCTGAAGGGCACCGGTAAAACCAAGACCCTGATTGAAAAGGTAAATGCTGCTGCCGCCGCTTCCAAGGGCGACGTTGTTTGCATCGAAAAAGGCACCCAGTTGCGCTTTGATATTACGTCCAAAGTGCGCTTGATCGATACCGAAGAATATCTCGTACATGATGCGGAATCCCTTTACGGCTTTATCGCAGGCATTCTTGCCAGCAACTATGACGTGACCGATCTGTTCGTCGATAACACGATGAAGATCTGTGGTGGCGACGTTGCCGCTATGGAGGCAATGCTCGATGAGGTTGCCGCTCTGCTTGTGAAGCACGACGTCAACGTCTTCATGACCGCTTCCATCGCCGTGGAGAATGCAACCGACGGCATCAAGAAGTACGTATAAGATACCAACGCCAATACCGCCGAAAAAAAGAGCAGACACTGAGTGTCTGCTCTTTTTTTGTGTTCGTATGTGGGTTTTTGTCAATTGTAATTTATAATAAAAAGATGTTGTGCTACAATGTTCTTGTAAGATGTATATTCTTTATAGCGCATCACTTGCGCGGTGCGTGCATTCTTTTCTTTGGAGAGGGCTTTGTTATCAAAAAAACGATTGTGGATAGTCTTGCTCTGTCTTGCACTTTGCGTGCTCCTTGCGACGGTACTCGTTGGCTGTGACGAGGCGGCTTGCTCGCACGAATGGGGCGAGAACGGAGTGCTAAAACACAGGCGTCCTGCACGCAAGACGGCGTAGCCGAGCACGTTTGTGCGCTTTGCGGCGCGGCTGAGGAAAAGCCGATCGATGCCACGGGGCACGACTATGCCGAGCAGAATACCGATGCGCAATACCTTGCAAGCGAAGCGACCTGTACGTCTGCCGCCGTGTATTATTACAGTTGCTCCTGCGGTGAAAAGGGAACCGATACGTTTGCGAGTGGTTCCGAGTTTGGACATAATTACAAGGACGGCGAATGCGACAGGTGCGGTGAGCCCGAGGTGAAAGGCCCCGTATACGTGCGAGAGGGTAACGTCATATGGTTTGGCTCCTATCCGCAGAGCGAGGTAACGGATGGCGGTACTTGACGGTGCCGAATAAGATTCCAATAAAAAAGGAACAGACGAATTTCGTCTGTTCCTTTTTTGCAGAATCCATTAAGAAAGCCGACGGGCGGCAAAGCGGAAGATGCCGCGCGCTACAAGGTAAGCAAGGGCCGAGGGAATCAGCACCAGGATCACAAGGTAAATGAGCATCACGGGGATATCTGCGGCAAGCAGGGGAGAGCCCGAGATAAAGAGAATAAGGAAAGAGGCGGCGTGGAAAACGCAGAGCGCCACAATGCACCAAAACAGTGTGAGGAGCACAGGGTTTTTGAAACTCAAAAGAGTGCGGAAAGGGTAACAGGGATTGGGGAAGTCCGCGTCCTGTTGCAAGGTCTTCGCGGCGGCCACTTGGCTCTCGTATTGCTCCATGGTGGGCGTGATATAGCGGTGCGCCAGGAAGACCGCAATTGCGGCGAGCAGGAGTTCCATTAGGACCGCCACCGTATACGTTACAAGTCCGCCCGTGAGGTCGATCGCGCCGCCCACGAGGGAAACGGCCAGCACGGTGGCAAGATACTTATAGACGAGGGCGATCACCGCGAGCCAGTAGGCAGGCGCGGCGTTCCTCGCGCCGTGGCGGTATACGAAGAAGACAAGAAGCGCGAGCAGTACGGCGGCGCCGAAGATCTCGACGTAGCGTGTGACGATATCAATGGCATCAAACCAAAGTGTGCCAAGGAGCACGATGTCCGTGGCGACATATTCGTAAGCAGCGGCGGCCAATGCGTACAGTGTGTACACGCAAAACAGCAGGATTGCAGGCAGACGCAGTTGCGTTTTGTTCATAGTATGCTTCCTTTCGGGAGGTGTTACCTATCATTATAGCATAATACGGGCGACTTTGTAAATCCTTTTGCATAATCTTTTTTGTGCGCGCATAAGATAGTTCGAATGCAAAAAATGGAACGGAGGTGGCGCGTGTGTGCGATTTTGATACGTTGTGGCGCGAACTTGAGGCGTTTTCCGCACCGATCGAGGTAGGGGTGCTCGGTCGCACGATCCTTCGGCGGGAGATCCCGATCCTCACGCTTGGCAAAGGGCGGCGCGCCGTGCTTTACGTAGGCGCGCAGTGCGGGGACGAATCTCTTACCGCGCGGCTTTTGCTTGATTTTGTAGCGGATTACCGTTCCTGCCTGGAACGCGGCACGATGCAATATACCTATCCGATGACGCGACTGTTTGAGGAACGCCGCATCTTGGTGGTACCTATGCTCAATCCCGACGGGGTGACATATGCTTTGCACGGTGTTGGGGAGAACAATCCCTTGCGGGAGCGCGTGCTTGCCGCAAACGGCGGCGCGGAGTTTTCGCACTGGCGCGCCAACGCGCGCGGCGCGGAACTTTGTTATAACTACAATGCAGGATTCACGTCGGAGAGTGGCAAACACGGAGAATATCCCGAATCCGAGCCCGAGGTGGCGGCGCTCTGCCGCTTTTTGCGCGCGCGACACAGCGAGATTCTCGGCGTGCTCGATCTGCACCTGTGGGGCGAGGAGATCCGTTGCAGTTGTGCGGATAACCTCACGGCCAAAACCATGTCCGTCGGGCGCGCCCTCTCGCGTGCAACGGGCTATCGCTTGGTCGATCCCAGCACGCAAACCGCGGCGGGCCGCCTTGGCGACTGGTGCATTCGCGCCCTTGGCCGCCCCGCCTTTGAACTCCACTGCGGCAGAGAACAAACCAAGCATGCCGCCGCACCCGCCGCCTTGCTCTACGCAGGCGTCCGCCGCGCGCTGTTTACGTTCCCGTTTCTTGTATAAAAAGCAGACCGCATCGCGGTCTGCTTTTCCTTATTTGGCATGAAACGTTTTCCACCACGGCGACCGTCTTCTCAATGTGCCACGTAGACGCCGCCAGCACCTTCCAATGCACAGCCCCACCGACGAAGCGTTGGGGGTGGGGGATATTTATTATTTGTGTGTTTTGCGTTTGTTTTATTCGATATCAAACACGTTCATTTGCTCGCCCGGGTGCGCGGTGGCGTGATAGGGGATTCCCAGGTGCTCGTAGGCGCGCCGTGTGACGCAACGGCCGCGCGGGGTGCGCGAGAGGAAGCCGATTTGCATCAGATACGGTTCGTACACGTCCTCTAGTGTGACAGCCTCCTCGCCGATGGTGGCGGCAAGCGTTTCAAGGCCCACGGGGCCGCCGTCATAGAACTTGATGATCGCCGAGAGCATATGACGGTCGATGTGATCCAAACCCAGCCCGTCGATCTCCAACTGTTGCAGAGCGTAATTGGCAATCTCGGAGGTGATGGCACCGTCACCCTTGACCTGTGCGAAGTCGCGCACGCGCTTGAGCAGACGGTTGGCGATACGGGGCGTGCCGCGCGAGCGCGAGGCGATCTCGATCGCGCCGTCGGGAGAGAGGGGAAGCGAGAGAATATCCGCACTGCGGCGCACGATGGTCGCAAGTTCCTCGGGGCTGTACAGCTCCAATTTGAGCAACACGCCAAAGCGGTCGCGCAGGGGCGTGGAAAGTTGACCCGCGCGCGTGGTCGCGCCGATCAGCGTGAAGCGGGGCAGGTCGATGCGAATGCTTCTGGCGGCGGGACCCCTGCCGATGATGATATCCACGGCATAGTCCTCCATGGCGGGGTAGAGCACTTCCTCCACGGAGCGGGACAGGCGATGGATCTCGTCAATGAACAGAACGTCACCCTCGGAAAGGTTTGTGAGCAGTGCCACAAGGTCACCCTGCTTTTCAATGGCGGGCCCCGACGTGACGCGAATGTTCACGCCCATTTCGTTGGCGATAATGTTGGAAAGTGTGGTCTTGCCAAGGCCTGGCGGGCCGTAGAGCAACACGTGATCCAGCGAGTCGCCGCGCTGTTTGGCGGCGTTGATATACACTTTGAGGTTTTCCTTGGCCTTTTCCTGACCGATGTAGTCCGCAAGCGTCTGCGGACGCAACGTGATCTCGGGCTCGATGTCCTCTCTTGTTTCAGAGGTGGAGAGGATACGGCTTTCAAAGTCAAAATCTTCAGTGAAATCCATGATATCCTCCTTATCTCATCAGTTTTTTCAGTGCCGCGCGAATGATGTCCTCGGAACTCATCGTAGCGGTATCCAGGCCCTGCAGTGCGGCGAGGATCTCGGTGCGGCCGTAGCCGAGCACCAACAGCGCCTCCTGTGCGTCGCGCAGTGCACCGCCTGCGGCGGCGGGCGTGTCGACCGTGGGCAGGGAAGAACCGCTCGCTGTACTGACTGCACCGACTGCGGCAAGTTTATCGTGCAGTTCCAGTACGATACGTGCGGCAATCTTGGGGCCGATGCCGTTGGCCTTGGCGATCGCCTTTTTGTCCTCGGCACATACCGCCAGCACGAACTGCTCGGGTGTGAATTGCGAAAGAATGGAAATGGCCGCCTTGGGGCCCACACCCTGCACGCTTGTGAGCAACAGGAACGCATCGAGTTCGGCCTCGTTCATAAAGCCGAAGAGTTCAATGCCGTCTTCGCGCACGGCCAGATGTGTGTAGAGTTTGACGGTTTGCGCGCCGCCCGCGATCGCGCTGTACGTGCGGTCGCTGATGGTGCATTTATAGCCCACGCCGCCCGCCGAGATCACGGCAAGGCCGGGTCGCAGGAGCGCGAGTGCTCCCTCAATGAAATAAAACATAAGATCCTCCTCAAGAGTTGGAGTCGTCGGCCGACAGGGTGCGCTTCACGGCGCGTTCCAGTTTGATGCGGTCAAGATCCATATCCCGTCCGCACCCAAGGCAGACCACGCGGCAGATGCTACCCACGCGCAGGACACGGAAACGGCGCTCTCCGCACGGATGCGGCTTTTTGAGTTCGAGCACGTCATTCGGTTGCAATTTTAAGATCTGCATGGCGTCCTCCCGTACGTTAAGATATCATAATTATATCATAAAATAAAAAATAAGTAAAGACACTATACTATTTTTTCGATTTTATTTGACGCGCGCGAAAAAATGTGTTATAATGTAATCTAATATAGTATGCTCGATACGTGTTTGTCGCGGTGGGCGGAAAGGAAGTGCTATGGTCATTCTCGGAATCGATCCCGGTCTTGCAATCGTGGGCTGGGGTGTTGTGGACTGTGCGGGCGGACGTTTTAAGACGCTTGGCTACGGCTCCATACAGACGCCTGCGGGCACGCGCACTGAGGAACGGCTGGCACTGATCTACCGCGAACTGAATGCGATCATCGACCACTACAATCCCGCTGAAATGGCGGTGGAGGAGTTGTTTTTCACCAACAACGTCACCACGGGCATTCGCGTGGCCGAGGCGCGCGGTATCATACTGCTGTGCGGCGAGCAAAAGGGACTCCGCATTGCGGAATATACGCCGATGCAGGTCAAGCAAGCGGTCGTTGGCTACGGCAAGGCCGAGAAAAAGCAGGTCATTGCCATGGTCACGAATCTGCTCAAATTACCCGCGCCCCCCAAGCCCGACGACACCGCCGACGCTCTGGCGATCGCTATTTGCCACGGACATTGCGGCACCTCGCGCCTGGCACAATACTTTAACCGCTGAATATTGAGGAAAACGATATGTGGATATGTGATAACTGGAAGGATTATGAATTGCTGGACGCAAGCGACGGCGAGCGTCTGGAACGATGGGGAAAATATATTCTCGTGCGCCCCGACCCGCAGATCCTGTGGCGCGGTGCCGCGGCGCATCCGCTCTGGAAAAAGGCGGACGCTATCTACCGTCGCTCCTCTTCGGGCGGTGGCGGCTGGAAGCAGAATCGCTTGCCCGAGCAGTGGAACATCGGCTACGGCGAGTTGAAATTTCTCATCAAGCCCATGGGCTTCAAGCACACGGGACTGTTCCCCGAGCAGGCGGCCAACTGGGATTGGTTTTCCGAGAAGATCCGCCGTGCGGGGCGCCCCATCAAGGTGCTCAATCTGTTTGCCTACACGGGCGGTGCAACCGTAGCGGCCGCCAAAGCGGGCGCCAGCGTGGTGCACGTGGATGCCGCCAAGGGTATGGTGGCACAGGCCAAGGAGAACGCCCGCCTCTCGGGGCTTGCCGATGCGCCCATTCGCTATATCGTGGACGACTGCAAGAAGTTTGTGGAGCGTGAGATCAAGCGCGGCAACCGCTATGATGCCGTGATCATGGATCCCCCCTCCTACGGACGCGGCCCCTCGGGTGAGGTGTGGAAGATCGAGGATTGCGTGGACGAACTGGTGTTGCTCACGGCAAAATTGCTCTCTCCCGAGCCCCTCTTTTTCCTCATCAACTCCTACACCACGGGCCTTTCTCCTCTGGCAATGAGTTATATTCTGGAGTTGCGTGTGAAGAGCCGCTTCGGTGGCATCTGCACGGCAGGTGAACTTGGTATCCCCGTGACGCAAACGGGTGCATTTTTGCCCGCGGGCGCTTCTGCCCGTTGGGAACTGTGAGGAAACTATGAGCGAAGCATTTATCAGCGCAAGGGATCTTTGGTATACCTACCGTGAAGAGGGTGTTGCACCGATGCCTGTGTTGCGCGGACTGTCCCTGGACATTCAAAAGGGTGAATACGTGGCGATCCTGGGGCACAACGGTTCGGGCAAATCGACCCTGGCCAAACTCCTTAACCTCATTTTAGAGCCCGATGCGGGCACACTGATCGTGGCGGGAAAGGAACTGACCTCCCCTGATCTTAGCGAGGACGACGTCTACGAGTTGCGCCGTGAGGTAGGTATGGTCTTCCAGAACCCCGACAATCAACTGGTAGCGACCATCGTGGAGGAGGACGTGGCCTTCGGCCCCGAGAATCTCGGTGTGCCCTCGGACGAGATCCGCCGCCGCGTGGACGGAGCACTGGCTACCGTGGGCATGAGCGAGTATGCACGCCACGAGCCGCACCGACTCTCGGGCGGACAAAAGCAACGCGTGGCGGTTGCGGGCATTATCGCGATGATGCCCAGTTGTATGATCTTTGACGAATCCACCGCTATGCTCGATCCCGTGGGACGCCGCGAGGTGGTGGAAACGATGGAAAAACTGAACCGCGAAGAGGGAATCACGATCCTCACGATCACGCATTATATGAACGAGGCGGCACGCGCCGACCGCGTGATCGTACTGGACGACGGCAAAATTCTGATGGACGGAACGCCCGCCGAGGTGTTCGCAAGATCCGAGGAACTCACCGCCGTCGGACTTGACGTGCCGCAGTGCACAGCCCTTGTGCACGCGCTCCGCGCGCGGGGCGTGGCGATCGACGGCGAGCCCGTCACCACGAAGGAATGCGCAGATATGATCCTGCGCGCATTGGAGGATACGCATGGCAAGAGTAACGCTTGAACACGTTTCCTATATTTACGAGCAGGGTACGCCCTTTGAGGTCAAGGCACTGGACGACGTGTGCCTTGCTGTACGCGAGGGCAGTATCACGGGCATCATCGGGCATACGGGCTCGGGTAAATCCACCATGGTGCAACTCTTCAACGGTCTGGAAAAGCCCAACAGTGGTCGCATTTTACTGGACGACGTCGATATCTGGGAGAATCCCAAAAAGATGCGCGACATTCGCCACCGCGTGGGCCTTGTAATGCAGTATCCCGAGTATCAACTCTTTGAGGAGAGCGTGCGTGCGGATATCGCCTTCGGCCCCCGAAATATGGGGCTTTCCGAAGAGGAGATCCGCGAGCGGGTGGACGAGGCGGCGCGCCTTGTCGGTCTTGACGCGGCGGATCTGGATAAATCTCCCTTTGACCTCTCGGGCGGTCAGAAGCGCCGTGCGGCGATCGCGGGCGTGATGGCGATGCGCCCCGAGGTCCTGGTGCTTGACGAGCCCGCGGCGGGTCTTGATCCGCGCGGCCGCGACGTGATCCTGACGGCGATCCGCGCCTATGCGCGCCATACGGGCGCCACGGTCATTATCGTGAGCCACAGTATGGAGGATATGGCCGCATACTGCGACGATATCGTGGTGATGTCGCACGCAAAGGTGTTCCTTTCGGGCACGCGCGACGAGGTGTTCTCGCACGCGACCGAACTGGAATCTGTGGGCCTTGACGTACCGCAGATCACGCATCTTGCCTGGGAACTTTCGCGCCGCGGCGTGACGTTGCCCGACGGCATCTACACCGTCGAAGCGGCGCTGGAGGCGTTGCTTGTGCAATTTCAATAAAGGATTTTGATAAAGTTTAGATGAAAAACATTGCTTTGGGACAGTATTATCCCGTTTCCTCGCCGATACACCGATTGGATGCCAGGGCGAAGTTGATCGCGGCCGTGCTGTATATCGTTTGCACGTTCTTGTGTAAAAACGTGCTTGCGTTCGTGGCGCTTGCCCTTTCGGCTTTCGTGCTGATCCTTTTAGCGCGCATTCCTTTGCGCACGGTGATGCGTGGCATTCGGCCGATCCTGTTCATTATGTGCTTCACGGCCCTGCTCAACCTCTTTTTTACCAAGGGTGAGAGTGAGCCGCTGTGGAGTTTCTGGCGGTTTTCGATATATACGGAGGGCATTTACAGCGCCGTGTTTATGTTGGTGCGCATCGTTGTACTAATCCTCGGCACCAGTATCTTTCTCACCTATACCACCACCCCCATTGCACTCACCGACGGTATGGAGAGTTTGCTCTCTCCTTTGCGTGTGATCCGCTTGCCCGTGCACGAGTTTGCGATGATGATGACGATAGCACTGCGCTTTATCCCGCTTCTTTCCGAGGAAACGGGTAAGATCATGAACGCGCAAAAGGCACGCGGTGTGGATTTCTCGCAGGGGGGACTTGTTCGCCGCGCAAAGGCGCTGATCCCGATCCTGATCCCGCTGTTCGTTTCCTCCTTCCGCCGCGCAGAGGAACTGGCAACCGCGATGGAATGCCGTTGCTACCGAGGCGGAACGGGCAGAACGAAGATGAACGTGCCGCATCTCCACGTGCGTGATTTTTTGGCCGTTTTGCTGATCGTGGCGTTTGGTGCGGGCCTTGTATATCTGAACCGCATCGGCTTCGGCTACACGATGTGAGGACGGTATGGATAGAAAATTGCTTTTGGAGATCGCCTATTGCGGCACGGCCTATTGCGGTTATCAGGTACAACCCAACGGCGTGACCGTTCAGGAAAAACTGAACAAAGCCGCCGAGGCGCGTTTTGGATATCCGTGTGACGTGGTGGGGTGCAGTCGCACCGACAGCGGTGTGCACGCAAGACAGTTTTGTGCCACGATCGCAAAAAAAGGCACGCCCGACTTGCCCACCACCATTGATGCTTCACGCATACCGCGCGCAATGAATGCCTACTTACCGCAGGATATTTCGGTGCTTGGCGCACGTTTTGTGCCGTGCGAGTTTCACGCCCGCTACGACGTAAAATATAAGGAATACGAATATCTCATCTACAACGGCTCGGAACGCTCTCCCTTTCTGATCGACCGCGCGTGGCACGTGCCGCGCCGCATTGATGAGGAGGCGCTTGCCGCGATGCAGGCGGCGGCCGCGCATTTTGTAGGTACCAAGGACTTTTCTGCCTTCCGCGCCGTGGGTGCGGATACTGCCGAAAAGGACGCCGTTCGCACGGTCACCCGCGCCGTGGTGGAGCGACGGGGGGATCTCATTTCCTTCCGCGTGCGTGCCGACGGATTTTTGTACCATATGGTGCGGATCATGGCGGGCACGCTGATGGCCGTTGCCACGGGGCGCATCACGCCCGACGAGATCCCCGACATCATAGCCGCGGGGGATCGCCGCCGCGCGGGAAATACCGCGCCTGCGTGCGGACTGTATCTTGATACTGTGACTTATGAATAACGAATAAAAGGATCACGTTTGATCGGAAAGGAGGACAATATGGCCGAAAAGGAAAAAGACACGGCGATCGTGCCCGTGGAATCGACTGCGGTCGTGGCACTGCCGAAGAATCCCGGTTACTGGGGCAGAGTGCACGGCTTGTATACCATGGCTTTCCGCATTTTTCTGATCGCACTGCCGCTTTACGTGGTGGTATTTATGGCCATTTGTGCGCGTGCCTTCACTTATGAGAGTGTATTCTGCTTTTTTAAGGATCTGCAGGCTACCACCTCCTTTGTGACCTCCGATTACGAGAGCGTGACCTATACCTATGAAGAGGGCGACAACGTCGTGCTTTCCTACCGCGGCGGCGTAGCGGCGGTGACGAAAAAGGGAATTGAGATCTACTCTCCCGACGGCGAGCGCCTTTTCCACAAGTCGGTGAGTTTTACCGAGCCACGCGCCGTGTCCTCGCGCAAATACCTCATCGCCTACGATCTCGGCGGAACGGGCTTTACGGTGACCAATACCTACACGAACGTACACGAAGGGCAGACCGAGTTTCCCATTTATATGGCAGAGGCGGCCGATACGGGTCATTTTGCCCTTATCACCTCCTCGGACACACATCTGTCGCAGGTGTTGGTGTATGATAGCAATTTCAATCTGATCCAGCATTTTAAGCGCTCCGTGGCCTTGACAGGTGTGGCGATCTCGGAAAACGGCAAGCACATTGCGCTGATGGGACTCGCCGGTGAGGGCGGGCGCTCTTATACGCAACTGGAACTCTATCGCCTGGGCGAAACGGCACCGAACTACACGCTCACCTTTGAAGGCGAAGCACCGCTTTCGCTTGATTTTACCGATGACAGACACGTTGTGGCCCTCACGGACGGCGCGTTGCGCGTGTTTGATCTTGATGGCAACCGCGAGCAAATGCTGACGTACACGGGCACACCCGTCGCCTTTGACAGTAACGAGGGCGGTTGTGCGCTTGTACTGCTGGAGCAGGACACGCCCGCAACAAGGCGGTTTCTTGTACTGGATAAAAAGGGAAAAAAGGTGCATGAGGAGGTGCTGACGGATCATGTCAAGGCACTGTCTTTGTCGGACACGAACGCCTTTTTGCTCGTGGGCGAACAACTGCTTTGTGTTTCTATGAGCGACGGCTCGAGTAAGGGCATTTTCTGTGAGGCAGGGGCCGTGGATCTTGTGGCGATCTCGGGGACGCACACGCGTGTGATCTACCCGGGCGAAGCACGGCTTTACGTGATGGAATAAGTGATTTCAGAATAGAAAGGTAATAACGATGGTTATGTGTTCCAAGTGCCACAAGCGTGTGGCAACCGTTTTCGTCACCAAGGTTGAGAACGGACAGCGCAAGACCGAGGGACTTTGCATTCGCTGTGCAAACGAGTTGGGATTGCCCACCGAACAGATGATGGGCAACGTGATGGGAAAACTCGGCATTACGCCCGACCAGATGGAGAATCTGGAGGAGGAGATCAACGGTCTCATGCAGGGCGGCGTTCCCAGTGATAACGATGACAACGAGGACGGCGGCGCGCCCGCCATTGATTTCCCCAAACTGTTCCGCGAGAGCGGACTTTTCGGCAATCCCGCCGAGGGTGAGGAAGGGGAGAATAAAACAAAAAAGGAAAAGAATACCAAGGCGGACAAGGCACAAAAGGAAAAGAAACGCAAGTTTTTGGATACCTACTGCCGCAACCTGACCAAACGCGCGGCCGCGGGCAAACTGGACCGCATCGTGGGACGTGAGCGTGAACTGGCCCGCGTGATCCAGATCCTTTGCCGCAGACAGAAGAACAACCCTTGTCTGATCGGTGAGCCGGGTGTGGGCAAGACCGCGATTGCGGAGGCGCTCGCACAGCGCATTGCGGACAACAACGTGCCCTATAAACCCAAGGGTAAGGAAGTCTATCTTGTAGACCTCACCGCCCTTGTCGCGGGCACGCAGTTCCGCGGACAGTTTGAGTCGCGCATTCTCGGACTTTTGAACGAGGTGACCGAGGCAGGGAACATCATTCTCGTGATCGACGAGGTGCACAATATCGTGGGCACGGGTGATTCCGAGGGCAGTGTCAACGCCGCCAATATCCTCAAGCCCGCCCTCTCGCGCGGCGAGGTGCAACTGATCGGTGCGACCACGCTCAACGAATACCGCAAGTATATCGAAAAGGACTCCGCGCTGGAGCGCCGTTTCCAACCCGTAACGGTGAACGAGCCCTCTATGGAGGACACCGTGGAGATGCTTCGCGGCATCAAACACTACTACGAGAACTTCCATTCCGTGCTGATCCCCGATGCGATCCTGCGCCGTGCCGTGGTGCTCTCGGAGCGCTACATTACCGACCGATATCTGCCCGATAAGGCCATTGACCTTTTGGACGAGGCGGCCGCAAACCTCTCTCTTAATAGCGCCGTTCTGAACGAAAGTTATGAGATAAAAGAACAGATGTTGTTGGAAAAGGAGAAACGGGAGAAGATTGAGGCCGATGACAAGGCCGACGAGCAACAACGCTTTGAGATGCTTGCCAAGATCAAGGCAAAGGAGTTGCAACTCTCCGAGCGTCTTGCCGAAATCGAGCCCGATTGCGGCAAGGTGGAGATGACCGAGGAGGAACTCGCACAAGTCATTGAGGTCTGGACGGGTGTTCCCGCCGCGAACATCAGCGAGAATGAATACGTCCGCATCAACGGTCTTGAGGGACGTCTCAAGCAGCGCATTATCGGACAGGACGAGGCCGTGGAGGCTGTTTCGCGTGCGATCAAGCGCAACCGTGCGGGCGTGTCCTACAAGCGCAAGCCCGTTTCCTTCATTTTCGCGGGTCCCACGGGCGTGGGAAAGACGGAACTGGTCAAGACCCTGGCCGCCGATCTGTTTGATTCTCCCGAGACACTGATCCGCCTGGATATGTCGGAGTTTATGGAGAAGCATTCGGTTTCCCGCATCATCGGCGCACCTCCCGGATACGTGGGGTATGACGAGGCGGGACAACTCACCGAGAAGATCCGCCGCCGTCCCTATTCCGTGGTGCTGTTTGACGAAATCGAAAAGGCGCACCCCGACGTGCTCAACGTACTGTTGCAGATCCTGGACGACGGCCGTATCACGGACGCACACGGCAAGACCGTCAATTTTGAGAACACCGTGCTCATTATGACCACCAATGCGGGCTCGGACCGTGCAGGCGCACTGGCGGGCTTTGGCGACGGAACGGGTAGGGTAGAGGAGGCGCGCACCGAAAAGGCGCTTTCCCGCTTCCTGCGTCCCGAATTCCTCAACCGCGTGGACGAAGTGATCACCTTCCGCTCTCTTGACGAAAGTGATTTTGCCAAGATCGCGGGCATTCTGATGGGCGAGTTGAAGACGGCGCTTGCCGAGCGCGGCATCACGCTCTCCTTCACGAATGCGGCCCTCTCGCTGATTGCCAAGGAGTCCTACTCGCACAAGTTCGGTGCACGCAATATGCGCCGCTATATCCAGACGCACGTCGAGGACGTTCTGGCAGAGAAGATCATTGCCGATTATGAGCGCTCCATCACGCACGCCGCCGTTTCTGTGCGCGACGGAAAACTCCAGATCGAGGCACTTTGACGGGATAAATGGTGCAAATGTAAAAAAAATGTAAACACGTCATTTGCGGCTTGCGCACGTGACGTGTTTATGTTATAATATTATCCGCTTGCGAGGAAATGGCAAGCGAAATTCACACACAAGGACAAAGGCGCTGTCGGTGCCGAACACGGTCACAGTGTCAGGCCTTGTGGTGGAAAAAACCGAAGGAGGACATAGAAAATGTCAGTAATTTCCATTAAGCAGTTGCTTGAAGCAGGCGTCCATTTCGGACATCACACCAGAAGATGGAACCCCAAGATGCAGGAGTACATCTTCACCGAGCGCAACGGTATTTACATTATCGACCTGCAGAAGACGGTGAAGAAGATTGAGGAAGCGTACAACTTCGTCCGCGACCTTGCCGCAAACGGCGGCAGCATCCTGTTCGTGGGTACCAAGAAGCAGGCCGCAGAAGCCATCAAGGAAGAGGCAACCCGTTGCGGTATGTACTACGTTAACGTTCGTTGGCCCGGCGGCATGATGACCAACTTCAAGACCATCAAGAAGTCCATCGCCCGTCTGAACAGCCTGACGAAGATGCAGGAAGAGGGTACCTTCGATCTGCTTCCCAAGAAGGAAGTCATCGGCAAGCAGAAGGAGATCTTCGACCTGGAGAAGAACTACGGCGGTATCAAGACCATGGAGTCTCTCCCCTCCGCAGTATTCATCGTGGATCCTCACAAGGAGCACAATGCAGTGCTCGAGGCAAAGAAACTCGGTATCCCGGTTGTTGCTATCGTTGATACCAACTGCGATCCCGACGATGCCGACTATATCATTCCCGGCAACGATGACGCAATCCGCGCCATCAAGCTGATCTCCTCCGCTATCGCTGACGCCGTCATCGAGGGCAAGCAGGGCGAGGACACCGCCGAGGCACCCGCTGCTGAGGCAGAGGCCGCTGAGGCAAACGACGCTGAGTAATTTTTAAGGAGATTGAAAAATGGCTAACATTACTGCAAAAGACGTAGCTGAGCTTCGCGCCAAGACCGGTCTTGGCATGATGGACTGCAAGAAGGCACTCGTTGAGGCCGACGGTGACGTAGAGAAGGCAGTTAAGATCCTTCGTGAGAAGGGCCTTGCCACCGCCGAGAAGAAGGCCGACCGCGTTGCCGCTGAGGGCGTTGTTGCGATTATGAGCAAGAACGGCATCACCGCTATGGTTGAGGTCAACTCCGAGACCGACTTCGCCGCAAAGAGCGATGCATTCAAGGAATTCGTGAACGGTGTTCTTGAGACCATCATTGCAAACAAGCCCGCAAACGTTGAGGCACTGCTTGCTATGAACTATCTCGACACTGCCGAGACCGTTCAGAAGACGCTGATCGAGAAGATCGCATTCATCAAGGAGAACATCACTGTTCGCCGTTTCGTGATCGTAGAGGGCGTAACCTCCACCTACATTCATGGCTTTGGTGGCACGGGCGTTATCGTTAAGTTCGAGACCAATGTTGCCGACAAGGCAGGCTTTGCCGAGTACGCAAAGAACATTGCTCTGCAGATCGCCGCAGGCAATCCTCCCAAGTACGTGAACATCGAGGACGTTCCCGCCGAGGCAGTTGCCGAGGAGAAGGCCGTGCTCATCGCTCAGATGAAGAACGACCCCAAGAACGCCAACAAGCCCGATAGCATTCTGGACAAGATCGTGTCCGGCCGTCTTGGCAAGTTCTACGAGCGCGTTTGCCTTGTGGAGCAGGGCTACGTGAAGGAAGACAGCATGACTGTCGGTGCTTACACCGCTGCCACCGCCAAGGAGCTTGGCGGCGACATCAAGATCGTGTCCTTCAACCTCTTCGAGAAGGGTGAGGGCATCGAGAAGAAGGTAGAGAACTACGCAGAGGAAATTGCGAAGCTCGCTGCCAACGGTGACAAATAATTTTTGATCCTTGAAAACGGACGTCTGTCAAACAGGCGTCCGTTTTTCTCTTTGGAGGGATAGTTATGAAAAAAAGCATACTGATCGTACTTGCCGTGATCCTTGCCGCGTGCGGTATTTGCGTAATTTGTGATGCGCTGACGCCCGACACGGTTGATTTTCGCGGTTACGTGGACGAGATCGTGCTCCACGAGGACGGGAGTGCAACTATTCACGCAACGGGTGTATTCAACAATGAGCCCTTTACGTTTCGTGTGGGAGCGCGTGTGCCTGTGCGAGATCTGGAGGGGGAGCGTGTTGCGCTTGTCGACATCAAAACGGGTGATATGATCGACGTGGACTACAAGGGCACATTTGATCACGAGAGTAAGAGTGCCGACGTCCGCCGTATGCAAGTTATGCCGATATCATAAAAAACAGGCGGGAAGTGCTTTCTCGCCCGTTTTTATTTTTTTGCATATTTTTCTTTTTAAGTCTTTACAAATAGGAAAAAATAGAGTAAAATATAATAGAATATAATAACGCGCGAGGTAAATGTATGACGGCACCTAAATACAAGCGTATCCTCCTCAAACTCTCGGGTGAAGCATTGGCTTCCAAGGAGGGCATTCTGGACTTTGAATTTATTGACCGTATTGCAAGCGTACTGGTGCGCTGTCGCGACGCAGGCGTCGAGATCGGCGTGATCGTTGGCGCGGGTAATATCTGGCGCGGCCGCCAGGGTGTTTCCATGGACCGTGCGCAAGCCGACCACATGGGTATGCTGGCGACTGCGATCAATGCGCTGGCCTTGCAGGACAGATTCCTTGCCGCAGGACTTGATACCGTTGTGATGAGTGCGGTGGAAATGTCGGCGTTTGCGGAGACCTTCAGTGTCCGCGGTGCAAACAGAGCGCTCTCCAAGGGGCAAACCGTGATCTTCGCTTGCGGACTCGGACAACCCTTCTTCTCCACGGACACGGCCGCCGTGCTCCGCGCCGCCGAGATCGGTGCAGATGCGGTGCTGATGGCAAAGAACATTGACGGCATCTATACTGCCGACCCCAAGGTGGACAGCAGCGCCGTGCGTTACGACGAGGTCACCTACCAGGAGGTGCTTGCCAAGCAACTCAAGGCACTGGACCTGTCCGCGACCACCTTCTGTATGGATAACGGCATTTGCTGTTATGCATTCGCGCTTTCCGATCCCGATAATATTTACCGTGTTGTGATGGGCGACCACGTCGGCACGGAACTTCACCTCTAATACAGCAAAGGAGAGAATAGTATGAAACTGAACACGAAAGATTTTGAGGAGAGAATGAACAAGGCACTGCTCTCTCTTGACAGCAATTTTGATACGATCCGCGCAGGACAGGCGAATCCCGCCGTGCTCAATCGCGTAAACTTTGAGTACTACGGCTCGCCCACGTCTCTGACCTCCATGGCTGATATCCGTCTGGCCGATGCCAGAACGCTGGTGATCAAGCCCTACGACGGCTCCACCCTCAAGGCAATGGAAAAGGCGATCCTTGCGTCCGACGTGGGTATTACCCCCGCCAACGACGGTCAGGTGATCCGCCTTGTGTTCCCTCAACTTACCGAGGAACGCCGCCGCGAACTGTGCAAGCAGGTCACCAAACTTGCAGAAGACGCAAAGGTTGCTGTTCGCAACATTCGTCGTGATGCCAACGACACCGCGAAGAAGATGCAAAAGAATGGCGAAATGACCGAGGATGAGGGCAAGGCCTCCGAAAAATCCGTGCAGGATCTGACCGATAAGTACATCAAGCAGATCGATGCCGCCGCTGCCAAGAAGCAGAGCGAGGTCATGGCTATCTGACAACAAGGGGCGGCCACACCGCCCCTTTATTGCTGTGAGGTTGTATGAATAACGAACAAAAGGGAGCACTCACCCATATTGCTTTCATCATGGACGGCAACGGCCGTTGGGCAAGACAGCGCGGTTTGCCGCGCGAGCAGGGGCACCGTTTTGGTGTCAAGGCGTTTGAAAAGGTGCTGAAGCACTGCGAGCGCCGCGGCGTGACCACGGTGACGGTATACGCATTCTCCACGGAGAACTGGAAGCGCCCGCAAAAGGAGGTAGATGCCATTATGAAATTGATGGATCACTACCTTGATGAGTGCGAGAAAAATATTGAAAAGTATAATATGCGCATTCGTTTTCTGGGGGATAAGTCCGTGTTTGAGCCGCGCCGCCGTGCGCACATGGAGCACCTGGAGTGTCTTACGAAGGACAGAGCGCGCACGCTCAACATTGCCCTCAATTACGGTGGGCGTGGCGAGATCGTGCGCGCCTGCAACCGCTTGCTCGCCGAAGGGAGGGAGCGCGTGGACGAGAGCACCTTTGCCGCCGCACTGGATACTGCGGGCGATGCGGATCCCGATCTGATCGTGCGCACGGGCGGCGATCTGCGCATTTCCAATTTTCTTTTGTGGCAGTCCGCTTATGCCGAACTGTATTTCACCGACGTTCTCTGGCCCGATTTCGGTTCCGAGGAACTGGACGCCGCAATCGATGATTTTTACAGACGCAAGCGTCGCTTTGGCGGCGTATGAGAGGAGTAGTATGAAAACTCGTATCATTACGGCAATCGTAGCGGTTGCCGGTATCTTCCCATTCTTCTGGTTTTCTGCCCCCGTGGAGGCAACCAACCCGTTGAATTATCTTTTTCCGTCCCTGTTCGCCGCGATTTCCTTCGTTTCCGTATGGGAGATGTTGCATTGCCTGGAACTTGATAAGAAATATGCGATCAGTGTGCCGCTTTACGTGCTCGGCTTTGCGTTTCCGATGCTGGCGCGCGTGATGCGCGGTCAAATGGAACTCTACGTGCGCGTGGCGATCCTTGCGGCACTGGTGTTTGCCATTTATCTGTTCGTCTTTATCGTGTTCCAATTTGGCAAGGTCGATATGGGCAAGATCGCGCTGCTGTTTATGACCTGCTTCTATATCATCGGTGCAAACTCTGCGGTCATCGTATTGCGTGACGTGGAAGGTGTGGGACGTTTCCTGTTCCTCATTCCGTTCATTTTCTCCTGGGTGACCGACAGTTTTGCTTATTTCACGGGCAGATTGTTCGGCAAGCATAAACTGATCGAGGCAGTCAGCCCCAAGAAGACGGTGGAGGGCGCTGTCGGCGGCTTCGTTTGTTGTGCACTCACGGCTGTGCTTTACGGCGTGATCGTGCATAAGGGCTTTGGCGTTATGCCCAACTATGTGGTGCTTGGTATTGGCGGTTTGCTCATCGGTGTAGTCTCCCAGATCGGCGACCTTGTGATGTCCGCGATCAAGCGCGAGTACGGACTCAAGGATTACGGCTGGATGTTGCCCGGACACGGCGGACTTCTGGATCGCTTTGATTCCAGTATGGCGGTGACCGTGCTGGTGCTGGTGATCTCGCAGTGCTTCCCGATCTTCTATTGATATGATGCAAGGGATACATCGTTTTCCGTCCGTTCTTGTGCTTGGCTCCACGGGCTCCGTGGGCGAGCAGGCACTGGACGTAGCAAGACAACATCATATCCCCGTAAAAGGACTGGTGGCCTCCCGCAACTGGCGTCGCGTTGCCGAGCAGGCAAGGGAATTCTGCGTGCCCGCGGTTGCAATGGCAGACGAGGCGGCGGCAGGGGAATTGAAAACGGCGCTTGCCGATACACCCACCCGTGTACTCGCGGGCGATGCGGGCATTGACGAGTTGATCAGAGGCAGTGACGCCGAAAGTGCCGTGAATGCCGTGCTCGGTAAGGCGGGGCTTGCCCCCTCGCTCTGTGTGCTGGAATCGGGAAAGCATCTGGCGCTGGCCAATAAGGAGTCCCTTGTGGTAGCAGGTGAGATCGTGATGTCCCGCGCTCGTGAGCGCGGGCTTTCCGTCACGCCCGTGGATAGTGAGCACTGTGCTATTTTTCAGGCATTGCGTGCGGGCGAAAAGGGAGAGATCAAGCGACTTGTTCTCACGGCGTCCGGCGGCCCTTTTTACGGCTGCACCAAGGAAGAACTGGCTACCGTTACGGTGGACGAGGCACTGGCGCACCCCACCTGGCAAATGGGGGCCAAGATCACGGTGGATTCGGCCACGCTGATGAACAAGGGTTTTGAGATCATCGAGGCGGCGCACCTGTTTGACGTGGCGCCCGATCGCATCGACGTGGTGGTGCACAGGGAAAGTATAATCCATTCTATGGTGGAATATATAGATAACAGCGTGATCGCGCAGATGTCGGTGCCCGATATGCGCTTGTGCGTGCAGTACGCACTGACGGCGCCGCACCGTACCGAGGCCGTGATCCCGCCGCTTGATCTGCTTGCCGTGGGCAAGTTGACCTTCTCTGCACCCGATGAGGAGAATTTCCCGTTGCTGGGGCTCGCCAAGCGCGCCCTGCAAAAGGGAGGGGCACTGCCCGCCGCGCTCAATGCCGCCAACGAAGTGGCGGTGGCGGCGTTCCTTGACCGCCGCATTTCTATGATGAGACTCTTTGAAACGGTGATCCGTGTGGTAGAGGATATGCCTCATGCCGCACACGCCGTGTCGCTTTCCGAGATTCTGGACGTCGACCGTGAGGCGCGTGAGCGTGTCGCGCAGTTGATCTGATAAGAGATAGAGGAGATTTCATGACTGTTCTTTACGTTTTGCTCGCCCTTGTGATGTTCGGCCTTTTGGTGGTCCTACATGAACTCGGGCACTTCCTTGTCGCGCGACTGTTCCGCGTGACGATCAACGAGTTTTCCATCGGTATGGGACCGCTACTCTTTTCCAAGCACGGGAAAAAGCACGGTACGATGTATTCTTTGCGTGCACTGCCCATTGGCGGTTACGTCAGTATGGCGGGCGAGGACGAGGAATCCGACGATCCCAATGCCTTTCATAGAAAGCCCGTCTGGCAACGCATTCTCATTGTGATCGCGGGACCCGTGACCAACGTGGTGCTCGGCTTTTTGCTTATGCTCATCGTGGTACTGTCCACCGCGCGCCTGGCAACGAACACGGTCGCGCAATTTGATGAGAACGCCGTGAGTTCCTCACACGGCCTGAGGGTGGGTGATACCATCGTTGAGGTCGGCAACGTGAACGTGCACACGGGCAACGAGGTCATCTATGAGATCATCAATCAGGGTGTTGCCGAATCCGCAGAGGGTGTGGTCGCCATTGATCTGACGGTGATCCGTGACGGCAAGGAGGTCTATCTGCCTGCCGTTCAGTTCCCGAGTCAAGAGATCGAGGGAACTCTGTTCGGTTCGGCCGACTTTTTGGTGTACGGAGAGGGGAAGACTTTTTCCTCGGTGATCAAGCACACCTTCTTCCGTTCTATTTCCACGGTCAAGATGATCGTGGATCAACTTGTGGACCTGATCGGCGGCCGCTACGGACTGAATGCGGTGTCGGGCCCCATCGGTATCACGCAAGAGGTGGCAAACGCCGCCAAGGCAGGGCTTTTGAACTTCTTGTACCTGATGACGGTCATTACCGTGAATCTCGGCGTGTTCAATTTGTTGCCGTTTCCCGCACTGGACGGCGGCAGACTCATCTTCCTGCTTTGCGAGTTGGTGCTTCGCCGTCCCCTTGACAAAAAAATAGAAGGATATATCAATATGGCGGGTCTCTTGATCTTGTTTGGCCTGATGATCGTGGTCTGCTGTAAGGATATCGTAGAATTGTTTGTATGATCCAATACAATGAAATTCGCCGCCGCACACGCCCCGTGAAAGTCGGAAGCGTGTCGATGGGCGGCACGGCACCGCTTTCGGTGCAGTCAATGACCAATACGGATACACACGACGCCGCCGCAACCGCGGCGCAGGTCCGTGCGCTTGCGGCGGCGGGCTGTGACGTCGTGCGGTTGACCGTGCCCGACCTTGCGGCCGCCGAGACGATCTCGCGCCTTAAGGAAATGCAGATCGGCGTGCCACTGGTCGCGGACATTCATTTTGACTATAAGATCGCGCTGGCGTGTGCCGAGCGCGGTGTGGACAAGATCCGCATCAACCCGGGGAACATCGGGGATGCCGACCGTGTGCGTGAGGTGGCAAACGCTTGTCGCACAAGGGGCATTCCGATCCGCATCGGTGTCAACGGCGGATCGCTGGAAAAGGAAATTTTAGCAAAACACGGCGCACCCACTGCCGCGGCGCTGGCCGAGAGTGCGCTATATCACGCATCCCTGCTGGCGCGCTTTGATTTTGAGGACATTGTGATCTCGATCAAGTCCTCCGACGTGGCCACGATGATCGCGGCCAACCGATTGCTTGCCGAGCAGACGGATTACCCGTTGCATCTGGGTGTGACCGAGGCGGGCGGCGTCGAGATGGGGAGCATCAAGAGCGCGATCGGCATCGGCTCACTTCTTGCCGACGGTATCGGTGACACGTTGCGCGTGTCCCTGACGGCAGATCCTGTCCTTGAAATTGCCGCCGCGAAGCGAATTTTGTCGGCGCTGAAGATAGAAGGGCAGTGTGGCCTTGATATTGTCAGTTGCCCCACCTGCGGCAGAACAAAGATCGACCTTGTGTCGCTTGCCGAACGATTTGAGGCGGCGGCGCGCGCCGAGGGGCTTTTGGATCTGCCTTTGCGCGTGGCACTGATGGGCTGTGCCGTAAACGGCCCGGGGGAGGCGCGTGGGGCAGACATCGGTATTTGCGGCGGTGTGGGCGAGGCGCTTTTGATCGCACACGGCGAAATCGTGCGTCGGGTGAGGGAAGAGGAGATCCTCCCGACACTGATCGAAGAACTGAAAAAATACAAGCAGTAACGGCGGATAAGTCCGCCAAAAGGAGAGAACATGGCGGAAAAGAATCTGCTGGAAATATTCAAGAAATACGAACCGACGCAATCACGCGCCGCGTGGTTGCTTGAGGGCAGAGAGATCCGTATGCGTGCGGACAAGGAGCGGCGTATGCTGGAGGCAAGCGTTGCCTTCCCCTCGCTGATCCCCAAGTCCGAGTTGTACGCCGCGGAGCGTGAAATTGCCGCGGCGTATGAACTATCGCACGTGCGTCTACTGCCGCGTTATCCCGCGGAGTTGTTCGATGAGCGGTATATTCCTGAGATCATTGCGGAGACCGAGCGCATCGGCATTGTGGCGCGCGGCTTTTTCCATACCTATAACGCATACATAAAGGGCGACGAATTCATCATCGAGATGCCGTACATGGACGAGAGTCTGCTACTCATGAAACTGGGGCAGACGCACGAAGTGATCGAGGGCATCATTCGCAGTGAATTTGGCCTTAGTTACCGCGTGCAGATCAAGCATTCCGACGCGCTTGCCGCTGATTATAGTATGGACACGAGCGCAGAACTTGCCGAATGGAACGAGCGCTTGCGCCGCAGTAGCGAGGAGTACGAGCGTAATCTCGCCACTCCCGCCACCGCCGCACCTGCGCCGACGGAAGAGTCCTCGGATAAAAAGCGCGTGATGTCCCTGTTGGGTGATGCGGGGGAGGCCGTGGTAACAGACGGCATCTGCCACGTCGGTGCGTACCGCTTTGATATTTCCTCCCCGCAGTACGTAAACGATAAAGAATTTGAGATCCGCCCCGTGCCGATCGCGCGCGTGGACAAGCAGATGCGCGGCGTGGTGATCGTGGGCGAAGTGTTTGCCTATACCGAGGAAACGACAAGAGCAGGGGATAAATACAATATTTCCTTTGGTCTCACGGACGGCAATTCCTCTATTATGGTAAAGAAGTTCGGTGTGCCGCTGGACGATGCCAAGACACTCTCCAAAACGATCGGTGACGGCACGGCACTCGCGCTTCGCGGCTATGCCAAGCACGACACGCACCGCGAGGTCGTGGATGTGGACGTGACCTTCTATTACAGTGAAATGGCTATCGTCAAGCGCGTACTGCGCGCGGACAATGCGCCTGTCAAACGCGTGGAGTTGCACTTGCATACCACGATGTCGACCATGGACGCGATCATTCCCCCCGATAAGGTCGTAAAAATGGCCAAGAACTGGGGACACCCCGCCGTGGCTATTACGGATCACGGTAACGTTCAGGGCTTCCAGGAGGCAATGCTTGCCGCCGAGAAACTGGGCCAGAAGGTGATCTGGGGTATGGAAGCGTATTTCGTCAACGATACCGCAAGTGCACTGTATGGCACCTATGAGGGTAGTTTTGACGATGAATTTGTAGTGTTTGACATCGAAACCACAGGCCTTTCCAACCGCACGTGCGGCATCACCGAGATCGGTGCCGTACTCGTGAAAAAAGGCGAGGTGTTGGCGCGTTATAACACCTTTGTCAACCCCGAGATGCCTATCCCTGCCGAGATCACGGAACTCACGGGCATTTCCGACGATGTGGTGAAGGACGCGCGCGTGATTGCGGACGTGTTGCCCGAGTTTTTCTCCTTTGTGGGGGACAGACTCCTGATCGCGCACAATGCCGATTTTGATATCGGCTTTATCCGCGAGGCCGCCAAGCGTTGCAATCTCCCCTTTGAAAATCCTTATCTGGATACACTGGCGCTGTCGCGTCATATCAATACGGAACTCAAAACACATAAACTCAACGTACTGGCAGAGTATTTCGGACTTGGCGACTTCAATCATCACCGCGCCTCGGACGATGCCGAGATGCTCGCGGCGATCTTCTTCTGTATGCAGGAGAAGATGCGCGAGATGGAATTGCGAAGTTTTGCGGAGTTGCAAAGCGAAATGAGCGCTTCTGCCGATCCGCTGACCCTGCCGCCCTATCATCAGGTCATCTTGGTCAAGAACAAGACGGGTCTTAAAAATTTGTACCGATTAATCTCGGACAGTTATCTGAAATATTACCGCAGATTCCCGCGTGTGCCCAAGACGGTGCTGGAGAAGCACCGAGAGGGCCTGATCATTGGCTCGGCTTGTGAATCGGGCGAGTTGATGCGCGCGATCCTTGATAATAAATCGGATCACGAGATTGAGGAGATCGCCAAATTTTACGATTATCTGGAGATCCAGCCCCTTTGTAACAACCGCTTTTTGGTGGAAGAGGGAAGGATCGCTAACGACGAGGGTCTGCGCGATCTCAACCGCCGCGTGGTGGCACTGGGTGAAAAACTGAATATTCCCGTGGTAGCGACCTGCGACGCGCACTTTATGGACGATGAGGACGAGATCTACCGCAAGGTACTGGTCAGTGTGAAGTTCAAGGACGAGGACAGAGATTCTCATCTGTATTACCGCACCACTGAGGAGATGCTGGAGGAATTCGCTTATCTCGGCAAAGAAAAGGCATACGAGGTGGTGGTGACCAACACCAACGCCATTGCGAACTTGATCGAGAACGATATCCGTCCCTTCCCCAAGGGCACCTTTACCCCCAACATGGAAGGTGCGGAGGAGGATCTGCAACGCATTTGCTACGAGCGAGCAAAATCGATGTACGGTGATCCCTTACCCGAGATCGTGGAAAAGCGCCTGGCAAAGGAATTGGATTCGATCATCAAAAACGGCTTTGCCGTGCTGTATATGATCGCGCAGAAATTGGTTTGGTACAGTGAGAGCCAGGGGTATCTCGTCGGCTCGCGCGGCTCGGTCGGTTCCTCCGTGGTTGCTTCTATGGCGGGTATTTCCGAGGTCAATCCGCTCCCGCCGCACTACTGGTGCTCGGAGTGTCGGTACAGTGAATTCTTCACGGACGGCTCGGTGGGCTCTGGCTTTGACCTTCCCGACAAGACCTGTCCGCGTTGCGGCAAGAAACTGAACGCCGACGGACACGACATTCCCTTTGAGACCTTCCTTGGCTTCCACGGCGACAAATCGCCCGATATCGACCTGAATTTCTCAGGCGAGGTGCAGGGCAAAGTGCATAAGTACACCGAGGAACTCTTCGGTGCGGAAAACGTCTTCCGTGCAGGCACCGTGGGCGGTGTGGCGGACAAGACCGCGTATGGCTTTGTGCTCAAATATCTGGAGAGCAAGGGACTTTCCATTCCGCGCGCCGAGATCAACCGCATTGCCACGCACTGTATGGGCGTGAAGCAGACCACGGGTCAGCACCCGGGCGGCATCGTGGTGGTGCCCAAGGAGTATGAGATCTATGATTTCTGCCCCGTACAGCACCCCGCAGACGATGCAAGTTCGGGCATTGTGACCACGCACTTTACGTTCAAATATTTGCATGATACATTGCTCAAACTGGACGAGTTGGGGCACGATATTCCTACGAAATATAAATGGCTGGAAAAGTTCAGCGACACCAGTGTCATGGACGTTCCGATGAATGACAGATCGGTCTACGAACTCTTCTTGTCCACCGCACCGCTTGGCATCTCGCCCGAAATGATCGACGCGCAGATCGGCACCTTCGGTCTGCCCGAATTCGGCACACGCTTCGTGATGAAGATGGTGGAGGAAGCCAAGCCGCGCTCCTTTGCGGATCTGTTGCAGATCTCGGGACTCTCGCACGGCACGGACGTGTGGACGGGCAACGCGCAGGATCTCATTAAGGAGGGCATCTGCGATATTTCTCACGTGATCGGCTGTCGTGATAACATCATGAACGACCTGATCCGATATGGTCTGAAAAACGAGTTGGCGTTCAAGATCATGGAGTCGGTGCGTAAGGGTAAGGGTCTCACCCCTGACTGGGAGACCGAAATGCGCGCCAACAACGTGCCCGAATGGTATTTGACCTCCTGTAAGAAGATCAAGTACATGTTCCCGAAGGCGCATGCCGCGGCCTACGTGATGTCTGCCATTCGCCTTGGTTGGTATAAGGTGCATATGCCGCTTGCCTTCTACTGTGCGATGTTCACCGTAGCCCCGGGCGGCTTCGATGCCGAAACGGTGATGAAGGGTAAGGCGCACATTACGGCGACCATCAAGGACATTGAGCGACGCGGCAAGGAGGCCTCTCCCAAGGAGCACGCCTCGATTCCTGCGCTTCAGTTGGCGGGCGAGTGTCTTGCCAGACGCATTCGCTTCCTGCCCGTGGATCTTGCCAAATCCGATGCCCGTGCCTTCCTGCCCGAGAACGGTGCGATCCGTATGCCTTTCTCGTCGCTTGGCGGCGTAGGCGAAAATGCGGCAGAAAGTATCATTCGCGCCCGTGATGAGGAACCCTTCTTCTCGGTGGAGGATCTGCAAACGCGTGCGGGTCTCAACAAGAGCGTGATCGAAACACTGCGAAAGGCGGGCGTGCTGGACGGCATCAATGAGACCGACCAGCTCACCTTCTTCTGATACGATGGAAATACGCTATTTTGATACGTTGCCCTCTACTTCCAAAACGGCCGCCGAGGCGGCAAAAGAGGGCGCGGGTCACCTGTATACCGTGGTGGCCGCCACGCAGACCGCAGGGCGGGGAAGATTGCAACGCCGCTTTCACTCGCCCTCGGGTGGACTGTATTTCAGTACGGTACTGCGCACCGCGCTCACGCCCGCGCAGTACGGCGCGGTCACGCCCTTTGCGGCGGTGGCCGTGGCACGCGCTGTTTGTCGCGTTTGCGGTGTACAGCCCGAGATCAAATGGGTCAACGATCTTTTGCTTCGCGGCAAGAAGATCTGTGGGATCTTAGCAGAATCGGGCGTGGATACGAGCGGTGAGCCCTATATCATTCTCGGCATCGGGATCAACACGGGGGACACCGCGTTTCCTCCCGAATTGCAGGAGATCGCCGACAACGTGCCTTGCCGTGACAAGGACGCGCTTTTACGCACCGTGCTTGCGGAACTGGAGCACGTGGAAGAGGAAATTTTGCGTGGCACGTGGCTCACGGAATATCGCGCACATTCCGCCATACTCGGACGCGAGGTCCTCGTGATCGAGGGCGAAGCGCGTCGCCTGGTCACGGCACTGGATATCCTGGAGAACGGCGCCTTGTTGATTCTTGAGAGCGATGGCCGTCAGGTGCCGTTGTGCGGGGGAGAAATTTCACTTCGGCTGACACAATGACGCAAAAAATGACATATTCTTTAGTGAGATGTAAAAACCGCTTCGGCGGTTTTTGCATTACCTGCGATAAATAAAGGATGATGTCATGCTATGAAACGAATATTTGCCATCATCGGCGGAGACGCCCGTCAGATCTCACTTGCCGCGCGCCTTTCTCATCTGGGCGCCGTGGTGCGCACCTATGGCTTGCCGCAGGGAGAGCAGGTGACGGGGATCTATGCAGATCCCGACTGGAAGAGGGCGGTAAGGGGTACTGATGCCGTTTTACTTCCGTTGCCCACCTCTCCTGACGGTGTGAGGATCAATATGCCGCTCTCTCCCGAGATGAGTGCGCCCGCTTTTTCGGAAATCCTGGATGAGGTAGCGCCTACCACGGCCGTGATCGGCGGCAAATTCACGCCCCTTATGCGTGCGCTGGCCGAGGAAAAGGGGCGTTTACTGCTGGATTACTGCAAATCGGACACCTTTGCCGAGCGAAACGCGATCCCTACGGCAGAGGGCGCGGTTGCGATCCTGATGGATCGGGAAACGCATACGATCAAGGGGCTTCCCGTTGCCATTACGGGGTTTGGACGTGTGGCGTCGGCATTGGCGCGGCTACTTTTGGCCATGGGAGCCGAGGTCACGGTGGGTGCACGCCGTAAGGAGCAGTTGCTCGCGGCCGCGGCCGCAGGGTGCCGCACCGTCCGACTTGGCGGTGACGCTTCCGTGATCGAACTTGCCCGTGAAAAGGCGGCCGTTTTCAACACGGTGCCCGCCTGGCTGTTTACCGAGGCCGTTTTAAGAGAAGTCTCGAAAGGCACGCTGATCGTGGATCTGGCGTCCGCGCCCGGCGGCGTTGATGCCGAGGCGGCACGCGCTCTCGGACACCGCGTGATCTTTGCGCTATCCCTGCCCGGGAAGTATTCACCCGCGACGGCGGGGGAGATCATGGCCGATACGGTGCTTGATTTTCTTGCACGGGAGGTGACGCTATGATCGGATTTGCCTGTTGCGGATCTTTTTGCACCATTTCCAAGGCCCTTGACGAATTGGAAAAGCTCTCTGCGCGGTATCCCGTGCAGGGAATCGTGAGCGAAACGGTTTACCGCACCGACACGCGCTTTGCTACGGCCGCGGCTGTTCGTGAACGTATGGAGCGCATCACAGGCAGACCCGTGATCCACGATATCGTGGGTGCCGAGCCACTGGGACCCAGCGCACCGCTGGAGGCACTGGTGATCTGCCCGTGCACGGGGAACACACTTGCCAAAATGGCGGCGGGGATCACGGATTCTTCCGTCACAATGGCCGCCAAAGCGCATCTGCGCAGTAATCGTCCGCTGATCCTTGCGCTGGCTTCTAACGATGCACTTTCCGCTAACCTCAAAAATATCGGTGCGCTCCTGACGAGAAAACACGTGTATTTCGTGCCGATGAAGCAGGACGATCCCGAGCGAAAGCCGCATTCTCTGGTGGCGGATTTCTCGCTTTTGCCCGCCACACTGGAGGCGGCACTGTGCGGAAAGCAGTATCAGCGGCTGTTTCAATCTTAACGCGACCGACCATTAAAGACTTGTATTTTGATAAAATAGAACGATTCTTTTTGAAATAAGCGCCATTGACCCGAATTGGGTCGATGGCGCTTTTGTCTTTTCGGATTGTGGGAAAATTTACGGCAAAGCACTTTTCAAACGCCGTAAAATGTGATATAATAACAATATGACATTACTTTTTGGAAGGAGGTGCCTTGCGTGCGTACAGTTCTGCGCCGCGGTCTTTGTATTTTACTGATGCTTTCCGTGTTGCTCTCTGCGTGTGCGATGCTATCCGTCTCAGCCGCGGGAATCGATGGCGTGCGCTTTGTGTTTGCGGCGCTCTCTTCCGCTGACGGAAAGAAATACGAGGCAGACGGCGATTCGATCGACCTTACTCTTACGGCGACCAACCGCATCTTTACCGCCGTGGACGTCGAGATGCTTTCCCATACTTCCAACGCACTCTATATCTCGCTCGTTAATGCATCGGGTGCCAATCAGATCCACGTGACGTACACGTATGAAGAGAATGCCATTCAAAAAACGGCAACGGTATCACATAAACTGGATAAGCACTCCACAGCACAGCAGAGTTTCTTTCTGAATACCCCCTACATAGGCGAACGGGTCAGTGCGCTGGAACTCTCCTTCTCCTCCGACAGTGACGTAAGCGGTCGGGTGACGTTGTCAGCACTGTTCAACATCTCCACGTATGTGAGTGAGGGCAGTGAGGAAGCGGCGTACTCGCGTTGTCACTACAATGCCGAGGATAAAACGATCGAGATCGCGGGCAAACTCAGTTACGAGGCGACGGTTTACTATGCAGGGCAGACGCTGGCGTTGTTTGCACTCGCTTCGGACGAGGAACTTCACCTCTCCAACAAGACGCCCATCGCTCGTATGGGTGTGACGTTTGACTTTGCGTTCACCGTGGACGCCTCCACGTCGGACGCGCTCTATTCGCGCTACGTCGTGGCCGCCGTGAATGAGAAGGGTGAGCGTATTCCGCTCTGCACTCCCACGTTCCCCACGCTACAGAGTTCCGGATCCGCCTCAGAGAACGGCTTTAAGGGATTTCACTCGGGCACGCTTTCCACTGTGCTGGACTGTGCACCCGACGTTGAGATCGTAGACGTATATCTCGACCGCCTGCATAGCACGCAAAGCAACGGTATTTTGTATGCGGGCGAGCATTCCTACTATTATTTCGATCAGGGCTACGTTAGCGAGATCGACAATCGCGTTCGCAACCTTACGGGAATCGGCGCGCACGTGTATCTGCGCTTTTTAGTGAGTGCCGATGCCAACGGCTTCTCCTATACCGATTACAGCGAAAAGGATATGGGTGTGATCAATAAACTGCCCGCGATCCGCGGTGAGCAGGCACAGCAGGACGTACACGCCCTGACAAACTTCCTGACCGCCCGCTATTCGGATGCCACGATCGGCAAGATCAGCGGCATTGTGCTCGGCCGTGCGGCCGACCGCAACGCATACAGTTATACATCGGCCACCGATATGGCCGCTTACGTACAACTTTACGCAACTGCACTCAACCTGATCGCGGGTACGGCGGTTTGCAATATCGAGGATATTCGCATTGTGGTGCCGATCTCGGATCGCATCTGGCAGGGAAGCGTGGTAGAGTCAGAGATCGGAAAGGAATATTACAGTACGTTCTTCCTGCCCGCATTGCTCTCGTCCTTGCAGTCGCAGGTGATGGAACCACAGCCCTTTTTGCTGATGCTGGAGTCGGCAGAGTTGCCCGATCGCGTGACCGAGGAAACGGGTGACGGTTACAGTATCGACCGACTGTCGGCCTTCCTTGAGGATATCAAACTCAAAGCCGCGACCTATGGCTTTATGAGTGACAGCATTCTCTTTTCCTGGACGCCCGATGAGCAAGCAGATGCAGACGCCTTGAAGGGTGCTTACCTGATGTTGTATCTCGCGCTGCTTCAGAATCCTCGCGTGGAGGCATTCATCGCGGACTTTTCTCTCGCGGAGCAGAAAGGCGAGAGCCGCGCATGCCACGTTCTCTCGTATCTGGCGCGTTACGTGAACACCGACCGTTTTGCCGAAGTGTCGGAATCCGCCATGGCCGCCCTTCGCATCGGCTCGATCAAGGAGTTGTATGCGACACTGGATGAAAAGACGATCATCACACGCAAGACGCGCAGCATTACACTGACACAGAATGACTATCACGGTCACGTTTTGCCGCTCGGTAGTTTCACACCGTGGAACTTTACCACGGCAACGGGCTCGCTTGGCTGGTATAGCGGAACGGGTTGTACCGACGTGTCCGTGCTCACGGGTGCGGACGGTTTGCGCTCGCTCACGGCATCTATGAAATCTACCGAGGCGTACGCCGATATTGCTTACCACTTCACAAGTGCCACCGATCTTTCCTTTGCGCCTATGATGCGCTTTGAGTTAAGACTCGCGGGCGATGCGGGCGCTCGTTATGAGGTCCAGTTCCGCATGTATGGCGAGGCGGATACGACGGTTGCGTCCTCTGTGGTGACGGCAGGGGAGCACACCACCTTCTATTTTGATATGACCGACTATAAAACGGCACTTTCTGCCGTACAAAGTCTTCGTATCTCTGCACGTCCGCTCGATGGGGGCACGGGCGATTTCCGCCTGTGTCTGTACGCCTTTACGCTGGAAAGCGACGTGCTGAGCAGCAGTGAACTTGCCCAGCGCGTGAGCGCCATTCAGCAGGGAACGAGTTTGGGTGACGCACCCGAGCAGGAACAGAGAGATTACACGCGCCCCCTGATCATCACCGCCACGGTGGTGATCGTAAGCGCGGCGATCACGGCAATTTTGATTTTAAACTATAAGACAAGACGCCCGTCGAGAAAACGCACGGGACTGAAACGGAAAGGTATGGAGCAATGAAAGACATTTCGCGCAATTTGACGATGCTGTTCGATTTTTACGAATTGACAATGGGCAACGGCTATTTCAAGACGGGGCTGAAGGATAAGATCGCTTATTTCGACGTGTTCTTCCGCAAAAACCCCGACAATGGCGGTTATGCGATCGCGGCAGGTCTTGAGCAGATCGTAGAATACGTCAACAATCTGCACTTTGATGAGGAAGACATTGACTATTTGCGTGCACGCGGTTGCTTTAGTGAGGAGTTCCTTGCTTATTTGAAGGAGTTCCGCTTTACGGGTGACATCTGGGCGGTTCCCGAAGGAACCGTTGTGTTCCCGGGTGAGCCGCTCATTACGGTACGCGCCCCTGCCATTGAAGCACAGTTTATTGAGACCTATCTCCTGATGGAGATCAATCACCAGTGTCTGATCGCCACCAAGGCCGCCCGTATCACCAGAGCCGCCAAGGGGCGTGCTGTGAGCGAGTTCGGTTCTCGCCGCGCACAGGGTGCGGACGCCGCGATCAAGGGTGCACGCGCCGCGTACATCGGCGGTGTGAACAGTACCGCCTGCACGATTGCCGATCAGGTGTACGGCGTGCCCGCAACGGGCACGATGGCGCATTCCTGGGTGCAGATGTTTGACTCGGAATACGAGGCCTTCCGCACCTACTGTGAGTTGTATCCCAATGCCGCCACGTTGCTGATCGATACGTATAACGTGCTGGAGTCGGGTCTTCCGAACGCGATCAAGGCCTTCCGCGAGGTGCTCGTGCCGAAGGGAATCAAGTCCTGCGGCGTTCGCATCGACTCGGGCGATATTGCATACCTCTCCAACAAGATCCGCAAGACCCTCGACGAGGCGGGCTTCCCCGAGTGCCGCATCATCGCTTCGAACTCTCTGGATGAGCACATTATCCGCGGCCTGTTCCATCAGGACGCCAAGATCGATGCGTTCGGCGTAGGTGAGCGACTGATCACCGCCAAGAGCGATCCTGTGTTTGGCGGTGTCTATAAGTTGTGCGCCGTAGAGGATGCCGAGGGCAACGTTCTGCCCAAGATCAAATTGAGTGAGAACGTGGGTAAGATCACCACACCTCACTTTAAGAAACTGTACCGCCTGTTTGATCAGAATGCGGGCAAGGCCGAGGCAGATCTGATCTGCGTATGGGACGAGACCGTGGACGATACCAAGCCCTTGGAGATCTTCGACCCCGAGAGCACGTGGAAACGCAAGGTGCTGGAGAACTTCAAGGCAGTAGAACTGCAGGTGCCCGTGTTCCAAAACGGCAAACAGGTATACGAATTGCCGAGCATTGAAGAGATCCGGGCAAACTGCCGCGCCTCGCTTGACAGCATATGGGAGGAGGTCAAGCGCTTTGACAATCCCCATAACTACTACGTTGACTTGTCGCAAAAACTGTGGGATACCAAGTACGGCATGATCAAGACGCAAAAGCATCAGAGAAAATGAAAGTGATCGTAAGCGCGTGCTTGCTGGGAGAAAACTGCAAGTATAACGGCGGCAATAATTTCAATGCCCGCGTGGTGCAACTGACAAAGGACAGGGAAGTGATCCGCGTTTGTCCCGAGATGCTCGCAGGCCTTGGCGTGCCGCGCACGCCGATTGAGATCGTGGAGGGCCGCGTGCTCACACGCGACGGGGAGGACGTGGACGCGGCACTTCGTGCCGCAGTGGCGCAGATCCTTGCCTTGATCGAGGGTGAGGAGATTGAGTGTGCCATTCTGCAATCCAGAAGCCCCACCTGTGGCGTAAAACAAGTCTATGACGGCACGTTTACAGGAAAACTGATAAACGGACAAGGCGTTCTGGCAAAGGCGCTCTATGACGCGAAAATCCGCGTAATAGATGCGGAGGACGCGTAAAAAAGGACGGTAGCATCGCTACCGCCCTTTTTTTGCGCCCCACGGCGCTTATCCGTGGGGCTTTATTGCAATGGCGAGGATCAGCCTTCTCCTCTGCCGGTCCTTAGTGCAACGGCTTGCTCGTTGAAGAAATTAGCGTAATCGTCTGCCGATATCGTTGTGTTCTTCGCTACGTTGGGAACAGAATAGGTGTTATAACCAATCGTAGCATTATCCACACTGTCAAACTTTCCGTTGCGGTTAGTGTCGCCTGCGGCATACAGCGTGTCGTACTGAGGACCGCTTGTGCCGGAAAGCCACAACGTGATATTGTAATCGTCTGCGATGAAGATATACTCGACAGAGGTTAGCGTAAACGCAACGTATTGGTCGACACGGCTATACCAGTTTGTACTGGTCATATAGCCGGAATCCCAAACGGTTACCGAATTCCAAATACTGCCGCTCGTCGTGCCCTCCGCATAAACGCTGGTTTTGGCCATCGACCACCAAACGGTCGTGGGAGCGATCAGATCATACAGTGCAGTTTCCGCGCCGGGGCCTCCGTGATGCGCCATCGAAACCATGTCGGACTTGAGGTCGGTGCCATACATGGCGCACAGCCATCTCGCCGAGTGGATATAGGCATCACCCAAGGACACGAAGGTCGTGGTGGTGAAATCGGTATTGGGTTGCTCCTCGCTATGGAGAGAAACGGTAGCGCCGACTGCCGCTGTGGTATTTTGGAAGGTCAGACGCATCACGGTGGAAACGTCATTGTAGGTAACAATGCGTTGTGGGTGGAGATCCTCGTGTGTATACAGCGTTTCGATGATCAGATTGGAGATATAAAGCGTTTGACCCGTATGGATATTGATGTGGGTGAAGCCGCCGAAATATCCCTTGATCTTATTGAGGTTGTTGCGCAGACCCATGGTGGGCTCGCCTGAATTATAGGTTTCGCTGAGAGAGGGGTAATTGGCAATCAGATACTCGAGAGTGACAAGGCCCTTACACTCGGGATCCAAGGCGCTGCCACCCGTAGCTCCCGCACCGTACTTGGAGGCAAAATCCCAGAATGTTTCGTAGTGATCGCCGTGGCTGTGTGTAATGATCCAGGCCGCAATTTCAATGGGATCTTCGGTTGTGGGATCATGGCCGTTTACCTTCTGATACAGATCGGCAAGAACACCGTAAATGTTATCCACCTGTGCCCAGGGATCCGTTCCTTTGTCGGTACCGCCACCTGCGGAGCCACCATCGATAAGGACGAATCTGCCGTCCTCCAGCATCATGACAAAGCCCGTGCCGTAGGAACTGGTGAGGTTGCCGTCCGCGTCCTTAGCAAGAGAAAGGTCGAGCGAGGAAATGGAGGAGTCGGTCACCTTGGTATAGGACTTCTCGGGTGTGAGCAGCTCCTCGGTTGGCGGATCGACAGCAAGCAGGGAAGCGGACACGATGCGGATCTGCGGATCGGTATAAGCATAGTAATCCTCGGTCAAAACGCCACCGAGCTGCGTGGAGGTGTCCAGGGTATATTCGTTGTTGTGATATCCCTCAAATGCGTTGTAGGAAACGTACAGGGTGATGCCCTTCGTATAATGGACGTAGGTCCTGAAGGTACTGCCCGAGAGAGTGGTGTTTGTGAGCAGGGTATATCCTGCGTCCTCCAACTCTTTGCAGTATGCAAGGTATGCGGTGGTGCTTACACCTGTGCCGCGATACAGATACAAGAGGGAGCCGTCCTCCACGTCGGCCACCTTTTCAGGGGTAAGCCCGTCGGGTAACGGATGCTCGGTATCGGCCACCCATCTGTCGTCCACCGCACAGATCAGATCAAAGTCGGCAGGAAGCGTGATGGGCTTATAGGTCGTTGTTGTAGTAGTAGTGGTGACATTGTCTGTCTTGGTGCTGCTCTTTTGAGTCGTGCCAACACCGGTCAGGATCTTGGTAAACATCTCTGCAGCATATCGTTGTGCTTCCAAGCTGTGTCCTGCCAAAATGATTTTTCCGTCAGAAATCAGAATGCGGTATTCGTTGGTTGCAAGGCCCTCCAGTGCTACACTGACATCGCGTCCCGACATGTTACCGACCCAGATCTCGTTGGCGCTCTGAGCAGTTGTATCGGGCACAGCATTTACGGTGGTGTTAGCGAGAGCCACCGATAATTTATCGGCAATGACGTACGAGAGATCGTAAAGGTAATCCGCGCCACTGCCAAAGCTGGAGCCCATTCCATTTACCAGAAGGTTGGAGTTGTTCAGCTTTAAGCGGCCATCCGACACGGTAAAGGTGTAGGTATCCTTGACGGGAAGCGTGATCCTGCGTCCCAGGCTGTTCAAAAGAAATCCTTCGCTGTCCGTATGATGTCCGTCATGCTCGGTACAGACGTATTTTACGTAATAGTAGAAATAATTTTTTGACAATGCCGAGGTATCTCTGCTGTATTCCTCCAGCACGTAACCATGTGTGGTGGAAGCGGCAATGCTTGTTTGAGTTGAACCGACATACAGGTAGCCGTTTTTAACCTTGAGCGTGGTAGTGGGCTCGCCGGTGACTGTTGTCAGAGTAAGGCTATATACGCTACCGTCGATCATAATGCGAGAATTACTGTCTAACGTGTGCGACTCTGTGGGAGAGCAGGTATTTTTTAGATAGCCGTTTTCTGCGATGTAACCATCGGCGTGAGTCGCCTTGATGTACGAGCCGTTGGTGGCGCCGTATTCATTTTCGGGATCTTTGGCGCTGTTATATGTGTAATCGGTATCAAGCGTGCCGTCATAGACGGGCACATAATTGGTGCTACCGCCGCTATAACTGATCTCCTTCTCGCTGGAGTTTGATTTTGTGACGATGACCTCCTTGGAGGGCTGAACAATCGTGATATAGTCCTGATAAGCGTAGGTGATCTTCGTGGGTATCTCAATGATAGCATCTGCGCCATTGGCAAGATAGGTGTTCATAAAGTATTGCGTAGCGACCATAGCAAGCAGTGTGTTACTGCCCGAAATGGCGATATTCTGCCCGAACACCTGGATCGCCCAGCCGCAATCATTGGGAATGCTGGCATAGGCGCGCTTACAAAGACCGCCGTCCACGCCGATAAAGATGCCGTTTTGCTTAGCCGAGGTGCTCACGGTTACTCTCGTGCCCGTGATGTCTTCAACGCGGTCGGCAAGCTGCTCCGCCGCCACGAAATCCGCAGTGGATTTGGTCGTGGTCGCCGTAGAGGAGGAGGGGACGATCGAATATCCTGTGAGATCGAGCGTCACCGTCTCACTTGACGCACTCACTTGGGGAGCCGTATCAAAGGAGGGGATCTGTGCCTCGCGGAACTCTGCCGCTTGCATGGCCTGTTCGGGCGCGGCAATGGTGCCAAAGAGCATCATGCCGCAAAGAAACACGAGCAGTAAGGGTAAGAAAAGTTTGATTTTACGCATCTCTTTTCTCCTTTCAAATTACGGAATCAGGGGCTTTGTTTGCAAAGCGCCCTTGGATCGGTAGTCATGATAGAAGGATTTACACCTTAGATACGCTCACAACCTGCGTTATGAGCAAACGTAAGGTGGCAAGGCGGGCGATTGCCCGCCTTGCAGAATAGAGGTTTATTCCTGTACGTTGATCGTAAGAGGAATTTCGGTATTAACGATAGATTTTTCGCTGCTGTCGGGATCGTAGAAGAGGACTACGATCTTGCCGTCATAGCCGCCTGCCCTGAGCATCTTATCCGTGCCGCTCAGCATATCCAGCGTTCTCACGCGATATCCGGGATCCAGCGTGCCCGACTGTGCCACGACAGTATCGTGGATCACGACCTGCACGACCATCAGATGCGTGGATTTCTTGGGATTTGCAAAGGACAGGCTGACCTTTTTATCGGAAAGGTCGATGCTCACGTCGTAGTTGTAACTGACCTCCACCGCGCCGCCGCCATCGGGGGCTTCCAGCTTGGTGTCGTCCTCACCCTCGATCTTCTCGGCGTTTTCCTCCTTTTCGGGAGGAGCGTAATCAGGGGTAATGATCACGTCCTCCCTGAAGAAGATCGCCCAGACGGCCACTGAAACGGCGGCAACGAATACGACGATCATTGCGGCGATCAGGATCTTGGTGCCGCGCGACATGACGTGTGTCGCTCCGTTCGTTTGGTTATTCTTGTTCGCCATGTTAGTTGCCTCCCTCGGTGAGTGTTACGGTAATGATACCGATCTTGGTATCGTCAAGTGTGAGCGAGTGGATCTTGCCATCAAGCGTGAAAGTCACGGTAACGCTTTCCTCTGCGCCGACCGTAATGGGTGCAGTAACGGCCGTATCATCACCGTTTTTGAATGCACCTTCGACCGAGCTGTACGCATCGTGTGCCACATACTCAAAGTTTGCCTCGATCTCTATCAGGCCCGTATTGATCACGGTGATCTGATCGCCGCCTTCCTCATCGGGCGCCCACGTGCCTTGCTCATAGGTGAGCGTATCGGTGTTCCACTCGCCTGCGGTGTAGGTGAATGCCATGGCACCCCAGATGATCGTGACGCTTGCCCCCTCAGGGTAATCGTAGCCCAAAAGCTTCTTGGTGAGCGTTGTTTGAGCATCTACGTCACCCGAGCGGATCGCCATGATAAGAGAGGAGAACGTTGCGCCGGGTTGGATCGTGAACTTGGTAGTGCCGCCCGCAGGAGCGATGAGCAGTGCATTTTCATTGGCGGCCTGCTCGCCGTTGTGCGTTACGCTTGCGCCCGTCAGGACGTTGATGCTGCCCGACATGCTCTCTAGATAGAAGATCGCAGAGTGACCTGCCACGTTCCAAGCGTGATTGACCGAGCCGCCGATATTGAGCGTGCCTGCCCAGTCGCTTGCCGTGTGGAAGATGTAGATGCTGGCCTGACTGTCTACTGCGTCGTGCGTTTCGTCACCCTCGGCGTACGTGAAGTCGATCACGGAGCCTGCATCGAGCGTAACGTTTGCCTCGCCATGCAGGTTGAAGAGGGGAGAGGTTTCAGCTATGGGTGCTACACCTTCATCTACATCGGTGTTGGTGTAAGCGTAAAGCTTCGTGGAATCTGTAAGCATCAGCGTGCCTGCAACGTCGGCAAACTTTGTGGGACAACTCTCAATGGTAACGTTGGAAAGTGTCAACGTGCCGCCCGCTTCCACGGTGAACAGATACAGATCGTTCGCACCGTTCAGCGTTGCGGTGTGACCGTTGCCGTTGATGGTGAGTGCTTGGCCGTTTGTGATGACGATGCCGGGAGCCTCGATACGGGTGATCTTGGCACCATCGCGGACAACAGCCACGACAGCGGCGTCTGCAGACGCGCTCATTGCAATGCTGACAGCCTCATCAAAGCGCGTATAGTAAGTACCGTCTGCTTTGAAGTTGGCCAGCAACCTTGCGGCCATTTCATCGTCCGCTATCGTCACGTTGTAGTAATACAGGAATGCAGGATCACCCAAGCTCGAATCGGCGTCCACGTTCAGAATGGAATTCTTAATGCGGACCTCGGTATTACTGTTTGCGAGTACGGCACCGGTGGTGAGATAGAATTCAGCGTTGGTCACCTCATGCGGGAGAGCCGCTCCGCTGAACACGACCGCACCGTTTTTGGCGTAATACACGCCGCCCGTGACGTTGGCCTCCTGGATCTTGCTGAAGATGAAGATCTGTCCTTCGCTTTCCTGGGTGAAGGTGCCGCCACTGACGTTCAGGACTCCGGCTTCGTAGTTAAAGTACAGAAGACGAGCACCGTGTGCTGTAAAGCTACCGCCTGTGATCGTGATAGTTCCGGGAACTGCAAACATATAGCCCGCGGCGATCTCGTCATCAGTGCCCTCGTTTTGAACAGTGCCCTCATGCACGAAGGTGCCGCCCGTAATGGTCAGATTTCCATTCACTTGGAACATGCGCGAGTTGGATTCAGTACAAGTCAGCGTACCTCCCGTAACCGTGATAGACACGTTCGCGGCCATGTCAAACATATAGTTGCCGGCCTTGTGGGTGATGTCACCGCAAACTTGAATGCCACCGTTCTCCGTGTAAGGAGTGATCGTTCCCTGGAGCCTGAACATGTAGGCGTTGGTGGAGGTGGTGGGAGCGTGCATGAGAGTGCCGGAAATCGTGATATCGAAGCTGGACGTGCCGTTACCGTGCTCAAGCAGACGAGTTTCCTTCGAGGTGTTGGCGTAGTTTTCTACTGTACCTGCAATCATAATTGTACCCGAGCATCCTGGGTTGACATAAAATACACGGGTCGCAATAGTCGTTGGCTCTTCTGTAGTGTCAATGCGAAGCACGGCACCCTCTGTTATATTCACACAGAGATTGGTGCTGTTCGCTGCCAAAGAAATGCGCGAGCCATTGTAAAGCATCGGACCGTAGATCGTCACATCGTTGCCGAGTGTTAATGTGCCGTTGCTTTGGATATAGGCGAATCTGCCGTCATTGTAGACCTTGATGTTTTGTAGGATCAACTCGCCGTTCTGAACTTCGAAATGGTTTCCATTATTCAGCACATTCAGAGTTTTGAGATTGTCGGGATCACTTGCGATGGTCAGCTTCGAGGATATAACAGCCGTAGAGGAGTAGGAAAGATCACAAAGCAGATAGAGCACCTCTCCCACCTCGCTACCGGCGTTCGCTGTAGCTTGTGCTGCGGTGAGCGCGGTAACAAAGTTAGTATAGTAGCCCTTTCCTGCCTCCGAGCCAACACGGCAAACAGCAAGCGCCGTAGCGGCGATCGCGTCCGTGTCAAAGCGTACGTTTTCCATTACAACGTAGGAAGCGTTTACGGTTCCTATCGCTTTCGCGGTGGAAATATAAGCGTTTTTGATGATCGTTTTGGAGGTATTAGTAGCGGAAGCATATACAACAGAGGGCTTTTCCGCCGTGATCAGCCGTACGTTCTCACCATCTATCACGACATCACCGGTGCTAGCGTAGCGGTAGAAGATATAACTTGTGGCCGAGCCACCATTGTTGATCAGCGTAGTGTTGCCGGTTATGGAAGCAGTCTTGCTGCCACGCAACGAAATGACGTGACCGCCGCTTCCTGTGCGCTCCAGCGTACCGCCCGTGATCGTGATGTTGCCCATGGTCGTGATCACACAGCCGGAACCAGTGGTGGCGGGCGAGGAGGTGAGATAAGCTCCCTCGTAAACGTTTACTGCAACCTCCGCGTATTGCGAAGTAATAAGACGGTGTGCAGCACTGGTGGCGGTGGGAGTGTGATAGATCTTACCGGATACGTTGATCGTACCCGTTGCGGTCCCGTCTGCGTTAACGGCAATAACGCAATCTGCGCCGGCGGTGTGAGTTGTTGTCACCGTGATGACACCTTTTACCGTAATCACGCCGGCCCATGCGGATCCCGCGGGCACGCAAATAGTGTAGTGCGCGGATTGGGTCGCGGTGCTTACGTCGATCGTACCGTTCACGTCAATGTTGCCCGTCCAAGTTGTATCTGTGTTGATCAGATAGGCTTCGACGCTGAGCGTAGTACCTTTTCCCATCGTGATCGCGGCATTCTCCTCGATCACAAGATCGGTGTCGTTCTTCAGCAGGATATAACCCGCGGCAGAATTGGCCGTCATAAGACCCGTCACGGTAGCGCCCTCGCCGATGACCAGCGTGGAGCCGTCCATCGAGGCAAAGCAGCCGTTTTTCTCTACGATCACATGCTGCAGCTCAAGGGAGCAGCCCGTGCCCGTGAAGAGATACGCGCTTGCCACGTCGCTTGTGGTGGAAAGCGTAACAGGAAGCTTTGCTCCATAGTAGCCAAGCAGGATCACGTTTTTGCCCGAAAGATCAAACGTATCCGTTCCAAGATCAATGTTCTTAAGGAGCTGGATCGTTACTTTGTCTGCGGAGGTGATCGCGTCAAGTGCTTCCTGTAACGTCGTGTAGGTCGTGCTGCCGATCATGGCCACCTTGTCGCCAAAAATTTGACCAATGGTGGCACTATCGTCTGTCCAGATAATGACGGTGAAGCCGTTATACGCGCCGGTGATGTCCGTGGGATCGGCTGCTGTAATATCCAGAACGTTGGTATCGTCCGCGGTTACGGCCTTCAATGCGTCGACCAAGGTGACGTAATACACACTTGATGCGTAGCTCGTTGCCGTATCATTACCCGTGCCGCCAAGGCGCGCACCAAAGCCGAGTGCACGAGCGGTTTCATCTGCCGTAATACTGATACTGTTTTCTGCGTCGGTGTAGTCAGCAAACGTAGTTGTGCCGTTGAAGATGCTGTCGCCGGTAAGGGTGACAGCGTCGCTGACGGAAAGAGTTGCTGTACTGCTGGCGTTAATCAAATGCCCCGTGCCCATATGCGTATAGCTGCCGCCTGTTACGTTGATTGTGCCATTAGAAGCTTGGAACAGGGGACTGCTGTCGTAAGCGTACGCGATAACACCCGCTCCAAATGTGAGCGTTGCCGTGGCGCTGTTGACTTGGAATCCATAGGAGGTGCTGTGATGATGGAAGGTGCCACCCGTTATGTTGGCAACAGCACCGGCTTGGTTGGCCAAAAGAAGGCGCTCATTGCCGTAGTGGATAAAGGTGCCGCCGCTGATCGTGATGTTGTAGGCGCCCCCGCTGTTGATCATTCGTCCCGTGCCGAAGTTACGGATCTCGCCACCTGCGATGTGGAGGGTGGTGGCGCCTACTTGGAACACGCGTCCCGTCCCGCTGTACTCTGCATTGGCGTTAAAGAGCACGGCGGGCGTATCCTCAAGGGCAGATGTCATCGTGCCAAGGGTGAACATATATCCCCCTGCCTCCGTCTCGGAAACGAACGTGCCGAGAAGTTCAAGATTGCCTGTAACACTGCCGTTTACATCGATCAAGTAGATTTTCTCAGCGGTACCAGAGTCGATACGAAGCTCCGCGTCCTGTTCTACGTTCAAAAACGCGTTTTGGGCATTTTCGACGACGGATATTCTGGTCGCGGCATTATTCATCGGTCCGTAAACGGTGGTGCCTTGAGCGAGCGTTAATGTGCCGCCGCTTTGTACCTGAGCAAAGCTGCCCGCGGTATAGACCTTGATGCTTTCAAGGATCAGCGTGCCGTTATTTGGCAAGAAGTGATAACCGGAACCGTTCAAATTGATCTGATTGATCTCGCTCGTGTTGCCGTTTTTGATCGTGATCTTGCCGGAAATCGTGAAGGAAGCGGTAATTTCGTCGGTATTACAAAGCACAAAGACGAATGCACCTGCATCGGTGGCCGCTGCATCGGAGGCAAGCGCTACTTGGAGTGCCTCTGCGAACGTGCTATAGTATTGGAACGCCGAATAGCCGTTGGTCCAGTCGTCGTTTTCGGGAGCGCCGACGCGGGCGGCATAGCCGTATCCGAGCGCTGCCGTATCACTGGTGAAGGTGATGGTGCCCGTCTTTACTTCGTCGCCGCTGACGTTGGTGAGGAGAAGTCCTGTACCCGTGTGAGATCCTGTTCCGCCCGAAATAACGGTGGCGCAGCCATCCCACACTGCAAAGATCGTGCCTGTTCCTTCGTGAGTAAAGCTTGCCGTGCCACCTACGTTATTCGTGGCCCCTTCGGTGCTGGCAAGGAGCAGGGTAATGTTGTTTTCTGCATGGAATTCGCCACCCGTAATGTTCACAACGGCATTTGCTTTGTTGTTGCAGATCAGGTAGCCGCCGGTTCCGCTATGCGTAAAACTACCGCCCGAGATGGTCGTAACAGAGTTTGCAGAAGTCTGAATGAGGCGTGCTGAACTGCCCTTTCCCTCATGGAGGAACGTGCCGCCCTTGATGGTCAGCGGTGCGCTCGAGGCGTTCAAGCAGATGAGATAACTATTCCCACGATGCGTGAAGGAGAGTTCGTTTTCGTTTGAGGTTTGCTCGATCTCAACACCGCTTGCATTGCTCTGAACGATATATTTGGCGCCTTCGTGCACAAACTCGGTGTTGCCGTCCGTATTGTTGATATTGACCTTGCAACCATTGCCGGTTTGTATGATGTTGCCGTCACCGTAATGCGTAAAACTACCGCCCGAAATGTTGATTGCTACAGCGGTGTTTTCTCCTTCAGTCACGTAGAAAATAATCTGATCGGTCTTCGACTCAAAGCGACCACCCGTGATATTGACCGTACCGTAGCAGGAAATGAAGGTGTTCCCAAAATTCTCCGTTATCTCGAACTCGCCACCGTTAAAATTGATCGTAGCGAGAACTCTGGCGCGAATGAAGTTTTTGTTACAGTTGCCCAAGGTAAAAGTGCCGCTATTGATAACAATATCGCCGCCGTAATCGGTAGTAATACACGGATAGTTTTGGACGGCTTCAATCTCGAAATCACCACCGTTGATCGTGAGCAAGGCGCTAGCGTCCAGGATTCCGATCACGGATCTCTGTGCATACACCACGTTCAGCGTCGAGCCGTCCTCAAAGATCAGCTCGGAGTTGGCGCCGTGCAGGCCAAGCAAAAGATTGGAGTTGTTTTTAGCGAAGGCGTTGATCGTCACCGTCGCACCGTTATCAACGGTGAGCGTGGCGTTGGCACCCTCCAGCTTCGCAATACCTGTTACATTAACAGCGACGTTCTCCGCATAGTTCACAACAGCGCCGTTACCGAGCGTGAGGGAAGCGCCGTCGCCAAGAATGGCCAGCGTGGAATCCGAAAGATCGATCCCGATATGCTCAAAGGTGATGTCAAATCCATCGGCGTAGATGACGGAAGAGAACTCGTCTTCTCCTACGGTGGTGGTCATACCGTCAAAGGTGATCGTCACGCCGTCAAGACCGCGAACAAGGATCTTTTTGTTCGCCGCGTCGTCCGTGATGCCCGCACCGTTTTGGGTGTAGCTTTGCAGAACGGTCAGGAGGGTTGCCTCCTCGCCGCCAGCCGCCACTGCCGCGATCGCTGCAGTGAGTGTTTTCTTGTAATTCGACGAGGCGTAACCGCTCGCTTCGGGCTCGGGTGCGCCCAAACGCACCTTGAAGCCAAACTTGGTGGCGGTCATGTCGTCTGCGAAGATACCACTGCCTTCAAACAAGGAGTCAGATGTGATGGAGGCCTCCGCTGTAATGCGGAATGTGGCGTTGCTACTACCCTTCACGGCGGGGGTGCCGTTATTGCAAATAATACTGCCGCCCGTGATGCTTACGGTGGAGTTATTTGCAAAAATGGCTGCGGTGCCACCGTCTGCAATGATGGTGCCGCCTGACATTTCAAGAGTAGCGGTCTTATACAGACTTACTGCGTATGCGCCCTTGTTTATATAGACTCTGGCACCGTGCTTGATGGTAATGATGCCGGGTGAAACGCCGGAATCCACGTACACATGGAACACCGTGGTATGCGTCAGCCTGGTTTCCTCCATATTGATAGAGAGGAAAGCGCCGTTATACAGGATCACCTCATCTGCGGCGTTGCTGTTGAGGTAGATCACGCGTGTAGCGGTGGAGGAGGTGCCTGTGTGCTCAAGCAGGATCCTGCCGAAAATGTGGAACTTGCTGGCGCTTTCGGTGCTTGCCACGTTGATTACGCGACACTCGGCCGTGGTGGAGCTGTCAGCCGTGGTAATAAGCGCGGTGGGCATCATCACAAACGTGCAAGCCTCATCGATCAGGAAGATGCCATTACCACCTGTGGCAAATTCGGCCGTGGTCCGTACAGTCGCATTGTCATCCAACGTCAGAACGGTGTTCTCGGCGTTGCCGCCATTGGTCAGCACAAGGCGTCCGGAGGTGAAGAACGTCACGTCACGGAGTGTCAGCTTGGCACCGTCGGACAGAGTAAGCAGATAGGCGTTGCTGTTATTCTGCGTCACCGCGACGGGATCGGTCGCATCGGCGCTGGTGATAAGAATATTTTGTCCTGCCACGATCGTAATCTTATCGGCAGAGGTGAAGCTGTCGATCAGATATACCGTGGTAAGCGTGCCGTCCGCTGCAGCAGCGGCAATTGCCTCTGCCAGCGTGGTATAATAATTGGTAAAGGTATAGTTTTCGTCGCCGATGCGCGCCACGTAACTGAGTATAGTAGCCACTCCATCAGCAGACTTGTCGGTGACAAAATCGGCGGTGATATCGCCGATGGTCAAGGTGACGGGGCTCGTTTCGCCCGTGGCGGTCGTATCATATACAGTACCGCCCGCGCCGACAGCGGTAAAGGCATCTGCCAGCGTCATATAATAATTGGAAGCTGCATAGCCGTTGGCCCAATCAGCGGGCTCGCCGATGCGGGCAACAAGGCCAAAGTCTGCCGCTGCCTCGTCCGACATGAAAATCAGATAATCACGGTAATTGCTGTCGCTTCTGGTGAGAGTGCCCGCTTTACGGGTGCCACCGTGCACGTAGGTGAAGGACGCTCTGTCTTGAGAGCGGAACAAAATGGCTTCGCCGGTCGCGGTGAACGTGCCGCCCCAGACATGTGCCTCCTTTGCACCATCTGTGTTGATAATGTAGTGAGTTCCGGTCTTGAAAAATGTACCGTTATAGATATTCACGGTACTTCCGGACTTTGCATTGATCAGGTTGTTGTTGCCTTTTTTGTAGAACTCGCCGCCGTCGATATCCAACTGGCCGAAGGTGTGGATCATATCCGCCGTGGCGTTGTGTGTAAGGATCGCTTTGCCCTGGATCGTCACGGAGCCCGAGGCACGGATCATGGTGGTCCCGCTCTTGTTGGTGAATTCACCACCGTTGATAGCAAGCTCAGCATCTGCAGCAACGTAGAACATATATTTTTCATCGTCGACGGTTGTGGCGTCGTAAGTATAGGTGCCGCCGTTGATCGTCACGAGGGAGAGGATACGAAACATATCGGTCCCGCTCTTGCAAGTGAACTCGCCGCCGTTGATGGTAAGCTCAGTGCCTGCGGTAACGTTGAACATATATTTGCTCGTGCTGACGGTTGCGGCATCGTAAGTATAGGTGCCGCCATTGATCTCAATTGCACCCTTGTTTAGTAGGAACATATCATTGGTTGCAGTATACTCGAAGGTGCCACCGTTAAAGTACACGTTCTTTGAACCGTTTATATAGGCAAATTGGGCGCTGCCTGCATGATAGAACTTGCCGTTGGTCACGGTCAGCGTTGCAGTGCCCGCGACGTTGAAGGGAACGGTGGCGCCTGTAATATGGAACTCGGTATTACCGCTAATGGTCACCTCGGAGGTGCCGTGGGCACGGACTGTGTTTCCGCCCGCTCCGTCGGTAAAATAGCCGCCCGAGATCTCAACAGTGCCTGCCGTGGCATAAACGAGATAGCCGCCGGTGTTTTTCTGGAATTTGCCGTTCTTGATCTCGATGTGCGTATTGGCAGAGGTGCTGTTGATCAGACCGTAGGTGGTATTCTTGTCACCGTAGATATAGGTGTCCTCGCCGTCGATGATCGCGTGTACACCGTCAAACTTGCCGAGCGTGCCTGTAGCGAGATTGATCTGGATATTCTCGATCGTGGGCTCGATCGTGGAGTTCGTTCCAATATTAAATATGTAGTCACCGCTCAGCGTGAGTACCACGTTTGCGGGATCCGTGCTTGTCAGCGTAAAACTGTAGGGGACTACAACACTGCCTTCCTCTGCGTTGACGGAGGAACGCCAATCACCCGCGGTCGTATAGTTCTTGATCAGATATACCTTGTTGTTGGCTTCTGTTACGGCTTGTACGGCTTCCTCCAGAGTGGCGAAATATTCCGTATCCGTGCCTTCCTCGCCCACGCGCGCGACCATCTCCGCGTCGATCGCGGCAGCGTCGTCCACATAGCCCGTGGCCGCAGAGGCACCGAGCACCGTGAGCGTCAGAATGGAAATAACAAAAAAGGTCAAGATAAGCACGCGCTTCAAAGTGGTGTTCATGCTTGCCCTCCTTTCATGAATTTTCTTCGATATAAATGGTATGCAGATCGGCGGCGCGCGTCCTGCGGCGTTGTGCGCCTGTCGGCACACAACGCCGCAGGGGGTACCCCCTGCAAATAAAATAAAAAAATATTATCGGCATCTACATACTTTGTTAATAACAAGTTTACACTGCTCTTTGTCAAATGTCAATACTATTTGTGACATTTTTTGGATCATTTGTGCTTTTTGTGAAAAACGCACAAAAAGCGGCAGAGCCCGGATCAGGCCCTGCCGCTCTGTCTGTTACGAGAAGCCAAGCGCCGCAAGAATCTGCCCTTGCTCTGCGTGCGAGAGAAGGAGATAATAAACCGTGACGTTTTGACTGTCGACCACCGCGTTTTCATAAAGAGAAAGCCTTGCATCCAGCTCCTCAGCGGGATAAAGCTGCGCCAGGGATTCTACGGCTTCGCGCTCGATTTGCAGATACTGTCTGACGTTTTCCTGAAAGGCAAGTGCCGCCGCGCGGTCCTCCAACTCAAAAACACCCCATTCTCCGATGCCGTCGCGTTCAAAAAACACAGCGCCCTCCTTCAGGCCCTCATTGCCGAAATTCGTACGAATAAAATCCTCGTCGGCCCTCACAAAGCGCTCCGTATCAAGGGCGGCCGCCACGCGCTCGGAGATCTCGCCAGGCGCGTCCGCACCGTCTGTTGCGCGGTCGGCACAGGAGGGAAACAGTAAGCAAAAGACCAATATTATTAAGGTACAATATTTCACGCTTGCCACCCCACCTTCTCGGCATAACTTTCAAGATGTGCAAGAATTGCACGGTAAGCCGCTTCGTTCAAGTGAATCCCGTCCGCGCTGTTGCAATACGCGGCGCGCAGATAACCGTCCTCATCGCGCAACACCGATTGTGTGTCCAGATATACAAGCCCGCGCCGCTCGGCGATCTCGCGTATTTTTACATTGGCGTTGTCGATCATTTCATTGGTGATCGCGGCAGTTTCCCTTGTGACGGGAAAAATGGATTGCGGCAGTAAAACAGTGTCGGGCGATGCCGCACCGATCGCGTCCAACAATTTTTCGTAATAGTGCGCGAACGTATCAAGGTCATTGCGGTAATAATAAACACCGTAGTCAATGCCGAGTGTGATCACCAGATAGCGCGGCTTGACGCGCGCCGCCACTTCCGCGATGAGTTCCTCCTCGCCTGTGTCGGGCGCCACGATCCTGGCGCGCAGAATACGCGAGTCCAGGTTGAGATAGCGCGCCTTTGTGCACCAGATCCGATCCTGCGAGACCGTAGATCTGGACACCATGTGCGCGGTGATCGAATCACCCAGAAACGTGAGAGAGTCCACGAAACGTTCGCTCTCTATTTTTTTGGCGGCATTCGCGCGCTGACACCCCATCAAAAGAAGACAGAGTGAAAGACACAAAAAAATAATACGGTTGACCTTCATTCGAAAACCTCCGAAATCGTTTCAACCGTAGTATTCAACGCGATTATTTCTTGTATACGCTGTGATATTTTCCCTCGTCGCGTTTGACGCGGTGAATGCGTGCACTGACGGTCAGCACTGCGCCCATGATCAGTGCGTAGATCAGCGAGAAAACGAGAAATAAAAGCAGGGCCTGCGAGGTGCTTTGCTGCGGATCCTTGTTGGGAAGATACAGAAACAGAAACGCGCCACCGATGGTGAGCGTATAATGGATCATCACACGCAGCCATTTATCCAGCGCGCTGTGACGGTACAGCCTGTTAGCGGTGGCAAAGCAGATCGAAAAGGGAAGAATGGCGATCAGCGCGTGCGTTTGTACGCCGCCCGAGAGATCGGTGTTGAGGGCGAAATAAATAAAAAGCACCAAAAAAGTGGCCGCCGTATAGTAGACGCAACTGTCCAATGCGATCTTTTTCAGATAATCCTTGAGTTTCATATCGGTCTCCTTGGTATCTTAATGAAAACATTCTAACATAAAAGTTCCGAAAAGGCAAGAGCGAGCGGAAAGTTTGTTGACACAAAACGCCAAAACGTGTATAATGAGGGAAGTAAATGATAGGGAGGATGCTATGAAAAAAATTCTTGCCGTGGACGGCAACAGCATCATCAACCGCGCCTTTTACGGCGTGCGGCCGCTCTCCACAAGGGAGGGCTTGCCCACCAACGCCCTGTTTGGCATGGTGAATATTCTGGAACGCAATCTGGAACACGTCAAGCCCGATTACTGTGTGATTGCTTTTGACGTGAAGGCGCCGACCTTCCGCCACGGGCTTTTTGGTGCGTACAAGGCGGGCAGAAGACCGATGCCTGAAGAACTTTGCACGCAAATGCCCCTGGCCAAAGAGACGGCCAAGGCGTTGGGCTTTACGCCCTTGGAACTCGCGGGCTTCGAGGCGGACGATATCCTTGGTACGATCGCCGCCATGGCGGAACGCGAGCAGGATTGCGAGGCCTACATTCTCACGGGCGACCGTGACGCATTGCAACTAATATCCGACCGTGTGCACGTGTTGCTTGTGACCAACGGCGATACGGTGCGGTTTGACCGCGAAAAATTCCGCGAAAAATACGGCGTGGACTCCACGCAGTTCGTTGACGTAAAGGCACTGATGGGCGACAGTTCCGATAATATTCCCGGCGTTGCGGGCATCGGCGAAAAAACGGCGCTCAAACTGATCGCGGAGCACGGAAGTTTGGACGGCGTGTACGCCGATCTGCCCACCGCACAACTGACACCTTCCGTGCGCCGTAAACTGGAGGAAGGCGAGCAAAGCGCAAAACTTTCACGCACGCTTGCCACCATCAACCGCGAGGTGCCGCTGTCATGCGACCTTTCCGCACTTTCCTATGAGGGCATTGATCGCGCCGCCGCGCTTGCGCTTTTCACAAGATTTGAGTTTCACAGCTTTATCAAGCGCTTTGGGTTGGATTCCGTTGTGACGGAAGCACCCTTGTGTGCCGCCGAGGAGGTCTGCGAACTCGATTGTGCAGACCCCGCCACACTTCCCAAACTGCTTGCGGTTTGCGCGACCGAGGGCCGCGTGTATTGCTCGGACGGCGCTTCGCTCTGGCACGTCTGCGACGGTGCACTGGAGGCACTCTTTTCCTCGGATAAGGAATTGATCTGCCACGATGCCAAATCCCTGTACAAAGCGTTGGAAGGAAAGGGGATCCACTGGCGCGGCGCGCGTTACGACACGATGCTGGCGGCATACGTGCTCAATGCGGGCGAGGGCGGCTTTGACCTGCGGCGTCTTGCACTGCAATATCTGGGAAAGGCGCCCGCCGAAGCCCCGCAAGACCTTTTGACCGTGATGGAACTCTATCACGCCACCGAGCAAAAGATCAAGGAACAAAACGCAGAACGCCTGTTATATGAGATCGAACTGCCGCTTGCCGCTGTGCTTGCCGATATGGAACTGATCGGATTCCGTGTCAATGCCGAGGGCCTCCGTGCATACGGCGATCAACTCACGGCCGTGGCACGCGAACTGGCGGAGCGAATCTATTACCATGCGGGCGGGGAATTCAACATTCAATCGCCGAAACAACTGGGCGAAGTACTCTTTGAGCGCCTGGGTCTCCCGCACGGCAAAAAAACGAAAACGGGATATTCCACCAATGCCGAGGTGTTGGAAAAACTGAGCCCGTATCACCCCATTATCGAGGATATCCTGGATTACCGCCAGGTGACGAAGTTGAATAGTACCTATGCCGAGGGCTTGCTCAAGCAGATTGCGGCGGACGGACGTATTCATACGGTGTTCAAGCAAACAGGTACGGCAACGGGTCGACTTTCCTCAGCAGAGCCGAATCTGCAAAATATTCCGATCCGCACCGAACTTGGAAAGGAATTAAGGAGATATTTTATCCCCGAGAAGAACAATTATTTGCTTATCGACGCGGACTACTCGCAAATCGAGTTGAGATTGTTGGCGGCGCTGGCCGAGGATGAAGCGATGATCTCCGCATTTGCCGACGGCGAGGATATTCACACCGCCACGGCCGCAACTGTGTTCGAGGTGCCGCGCGAATCGGTCACGCCCGAACTCCGTAAGCGCGCAAAGGCCGTCAATTTCGGCATTCTTTACGGCATGGGTGCCTTCAGTTTGTCTGAGGATCTGCACACGAGTCTTGCCAATGCCAAGGCCTATATCAACAGTTATTTTGCCGCTTATCCGAAGATCGACGCATATTTGAAGGGTGTGATCGCCGATGCGTACCGTGACGGTTACGTGACCACGCTCTTTGGCCGCCGCCGTTATATTCCCGAACTGAAAATGCAGAACAAGAATATGCAGCATTTCGGCGAACGCGTGGCGATGAATAGCCCCATTCAGGGTACGGCCGCCGACATCATCAAGATTGCGATGGTGCGTGTGCATCGCCGCTTACAGGAGTCGGGGTTGGATGCACGCCTCGTTTTGCAAGTACACGATGAGTTGATCGTCGAGTGTGACGAGCGCGTTGTCGACGCCGCACGGGCAATTCTCGTGGAAGAAATGGAGCACGCGGCGTCTTTGCGCGTGGCACTGAAAGTCGAGGTCGCCGAGGGGCGCGACTGGTACGATACACATTGAAAATTAAAAAGATGCCTTCGCCGCACGGCGAAGGCATCTTTTTAATTGTTTTTCGGCGCGAGTAAGCGCAATATCTCAAAAATACTGTGAATGGGGATCAATTCAATGTCCGCCTTGATCTGCCGTTTTTCCAAATTTCGTTGCGGTACCACGGCGCGCTTGAAGCCAAGGCGCGACGCTTCTTTGATGCGGTGATCCAGTCCCGATACGGCGCGGCATTCACCCGAAAGGCCAAGTTCTCCGATGGCGATGAGATCATCGGGAACGGCGCGGTCGGCGAGCGAAGAAATGAGCGCCATTGCAACCGCAACGTCCGAGGCGGGCTCGTCCAATCGCAGGCCGCCGATCACGTTCAGATACACGTCGTTGGCGGAAAAACGAAGGCCAAGCCGTTTTTCAAGCACGGCCAGGATCAGGCAAAGGCGGTTGTAGTCAATGCCGTTGGACGTGCGCCTGGGCGCGGGGAAGGTGGTGGGGGATACCAGTGCCTGAATTTCCGCAATCAGGGGGCGCGTGCCCTCCATCGTGCAAACGGCGCAGTTACCGGGGGTGTCCTTAGGGCGGCCGTCAAGCAACATTTCCGAAGGGTTTTCCACCTCGGCAAGGCCCTCGTCCGTCATCTCAAACACGCCGATCTCATTGGTCGAGCCGTAACGGTTCTTGATGGCGCGAATGATGCGGTAGGTCTGCTGACGCTCTCCCTCAAAATAGAGCACCGCGTCCACCATATGTTCCAGTACCTTGGGGCCCGCAATGGTACCTTCTTTGTTGACGTGACCCACCAGGATCACGGAGATATTATCGGTTTTGGCGCGGTTGATAAAGGCAAGTGCCGTTTCCTTGACCTGCGTTACCGTGCCCTGTGTAGAGGAAATGGACTCGCTGTAGATCGTCTGGATCGAGTCCACAATCACGACCTCGGGGCTCGTGCGCGTGATCTCCTCCAGAATGCGCTCCATATTCGTTTCGGTGAGGATGGAGAGATTGTCGCCGCGCACACCCAGGCGCTCGGCGCGGAGTTTCAGTTGTCCGTCGGATTCCTCGCCCGAAATATAAAGCACTTTGCGGCGTGTGCCCACGATGTCGGAGATTTGCATCAAAAGCGTGGATTTTCCGATACCCGGCTCACCCGCAAGCAACACGACGGAGCCAAGCACAAGACCGCCGCCAAGGACGCGGTCCAACTCGCCAAGGCCCGTTGCCGTGCGGATATAACTGGGCATTTCCAGTTCGCGGTAGGGAACGGCGCGGCGCTCACCCATGCGTGCCGTCAGCGTGCGTCTGGCGCTGGGCACGCTTTCTTGCTTTGCGGTGCTGATCACGTCCTCTACAAAACTGTTCCAAGCGCCGCAACTCGTGCATTTCCCCATCCATTTCGGGGAGGTATATTGACATTCCGAGCAGATATAAACGGTTTTCAGTCCCTTCATTGAACGCCTCCGTGTAACATACTGACTCCATTATAACACGGAAGTTGCCGTTTCGCAAGAGTCGGCCTCCATTTTCTCGCAGATCGCGGCAAACAACGTCAATGCCAGCGCCTTGCGATAGTCCTCGCTACAAAGGAGTTTGCACTCGTCGGGGGTGGAGAGAAAACCGCATTCCACGAGGATCGCGGGCGTTTTGGCGTGTCGCAACAGATAAATGGAACTCGTTGCCGCCTTGACCTTGCGGTGATTGTCCCCCTGGAGCACGCGCTGTACTTTTTCCTGAATCGATTTTGCCCACGCAAGCGATTCCGTATCGTTTTGCGAATACCACACCTGCAAACCGCGACAGTCGGCGGTGGGAAAGGTGTTCATGTGAATGCTGATAAAAACACTGTTGGGATAGGTTTCGGTAAAGGCCAGGCGGTTTTCCAGGTCTCCTTGCTTTTTGTGCCCTTTTTTCGTGCCCTCGTCATAGAGCAATTTATCCTCGGTGCGTGTTTCCACAACCGTGTAGCCCGCACCGCGCATAAGATCCGCCAGCGTGCGTGTAAGGGAAAGATTCAGATCCTTTTCCGTCACACCGTTTGTCCCCGAGGCGCCGCCGTCCTCTCCGCCGTGCCCCGCGTCCAGTATGATCACGGGCGCCGAGTTGACAACCGTGTCCGCCGCAATCACCTCTTGTGTGGCGATGACCGTTTGTGTGAACAGGGGGCCAAGAAGCAGGGAGCACAGAAAAATTGCTCCAAAAGCCAGAAAATGCGCGCGTTGTTTCATTGTATCACCTCGATACAATATACAAAAAAACGCCGCAGGATATGCAAAAGGGGTGCCGCATGGCACCCCTTTTTGCATATCTTACAGCGTTTCCAGATAAGCGACAACGTCACCAACGGTGAGGAACTTGTTGGAATCGTCCTCGTCGATCTCAATGCCGAATTTCTCCTCGCACATCATGACAAGGTCGGCGAGTTCGATCGAGTTGATATTCAAGTCGTTGGCAAGCTCTGCATCCATGGTGATGTCATTCTCATCGATCTGCAGTTCTTCTACCAACAGCGCTTTCAGCTTTTCAAACATAATGTTTCCTCCAAATTTCTTTTTCGGGACGGATCAGAACATCACTATTATAACGGATGAGGTTACATTTGTCAAGCAGTTTTCCAAAAAAGGCGGCTAAAGTTGACAAAATGGCTGTTTTTGTCGTATAATAACGTATTATGTAAAAGAAAGGAGAGTTGGCATGGCACTGTTTCAAAATCGCCCTTTGGCACTGGCGTCCGTGGGATTGATCGTTGCCACGCTCCTTTCCTTCTTTTTGGATCAGTACTGTTTGATCGCGCTCTTTATCGGCGCGGGTCTTCTGTTGCTTTTCTTGATTTGTTGTTCCTTTTGGCGCAAGATGACGCCGCGGCGCTTTTCACTAATTCTGCTCACGGTCGCCGTATTGCTCGGATGTGCACGGACGGCCACGGACCGTATGATCGCCAACTTGGAATGGGAAGTGCATATGGACGCCGAGATCACCGCCGAACTTTCCGTGCGTGAGATCCGCTATCAGTCCACGTACAGCACCGAACTTTTGGTGGACGTGCTGACCGTGGAAGGGAAGCGTGTGAACACCGGGGCCGTGCTTCGCAGTGAATCGCTACTGCCGTTTTACGTGGGTGACCGTATTTCGGGGCGCTTCACGGTGAAGCCCACGGACTATGACAATTATGATGATGGCGCGGCATACACCTATCTTGCCGAGGGCGCACGCGTGATCCTGCTTTCGGGAGAGGAACTTTCTCTTGTGGAGAGCGGAACCAACTCGCCATCGGCGCGCATCGCCGATTTCAGGGCCTTTTTGGCATATCGCATCACAAACAGTGTGGGCGGCGAGGAGGGAAATTTGTTGGCAGCCGTCCTGCTCGGCACCCGCACCGCCCTCTCGGATCGTACCGTGCGTGATTTCAGCCGTGTCGGTATATCGCACGTGCTGGCGCTCAGCGGCTTACATCTGACCATTCTCGTGGGTCTCTTTGACCGCTTTTTGCTGTTTCTTCGCGCAGGAAAACGCACGCGCATCGGCATCGTGTTGCCCGTGTGTCTTGCCTATCTTGTGCTGACGGGTTGCCAGATCTCGATGATCCGAGCCGTGGTGATGCTCGGCTTTGTTTATCTTGCATTCCTTTGGCACGGCGATCACGACGCGATGACCGCGCTTTTCTTTTGTGCGGCAGTGACATTATTCCTCTCGCCTTGCGTGATATTTGACACGTCCTTCCAAATGACGATGCTGGCAACGCTTGGACTTCTTTCTTTTGGCGGCGTGCAGAGTGCCATTTCCAATATATTACCGCGCCGCAAAGATATGCTCGGACTCCTCACACGTTTTGCGCGATGGGTGCTTTCCTCCCTACTGGTCACGCTTTCCGCCTCTGTGCTTGTGTTGCCCGTAACGTGGTTGACGTTTGGCGAGATCGCCTATATTGCGCCTCTTTCCAATCTGCTGGTTCTTCCGTTTGCGCCTTTTATGATGCTCGGCGCGTTGCTGGCCGTTTGGATTCCCACTTCGTGGACGGGCGCGCTTGCCGCGCTGCCCGCGAAAGCGGTGCTCTTTATCGTGGAGCACCTGGCCGAGCTTGACGGTGTGATCTCGTTGCGGTATGCGTTTGTGCCGTACGTATTGATCCCCGTGCTTTTACTCACGGCGGTTTTGCTCGTGGTCGATCTCAAGCGGTGGCGCGCGCTCGCGCTTGCCCCCACGTTTGTAGGAATCCTCGCATTTGTGATCTGTTTATCCGTGTTCCGCTCTGTGGCCGATGGGGAAGCGAAATTGCTGTATTCCCGTGACGGCATACATGAGGGGCTCGTGCTGATGCAAGCCGAAAACGCAGTGCTTGTACAAACGGGCGATTGCAGTCTAACACGGTTGAAGAAGGATTGGCGAACGGTGGAGGAGAACGGTGCCACACAACTCCAAACGCTGATGCTGACGCATTATCACGAGGCACTTCCCAGAACGCTCACGCTTTTCTGCCGACAGGTGATGGTGCGGGAGGTGCTTTTACCTCGGGCCGAGAGCGAGGAGGACAAGGCCTTGCTCGCCAAAATACAAAGTGCGATGTCATCGCTTGGCATCTCGGTCGATACGTATACGCACGGCATCGCACGTTCCTTTTTCGAGAAGGGTAGGATTGCGGTGACGCCTCCGCTGTATGAGGAGCGTTCCGTGCGCCCCGCCTTTTCCGTTGGGGTCGGATTTGGTTCACAAACGGTCTGTTATCATACAGCCGCGCTTTCCGAATATACACGGCACGCCAATACAACGCACGTTTGTTTTGCCGACCGCGTGCTCATCGGCGCCTATGGTCCCGTTGTGCACGAAGAGATCACACTGTCCCCCACGCCAAATGAAGTCTTTCTGTGCGGTGCGCGTGTAGAGGGTGCATTTGCACGGCAACCCGGCATAACGTACACCTCCTGTCCCGAAACTTACGTGTTTTGTTTGGAATAAATCCACCGTCTTCGACACCATCTGCGAAAATTTGCATAGGATATTAGGGAAGAGTGTTTCGGCAAGAGGGAGTATTCAAAACTCCGCGGCCCTCAAGCATTGCTTGAGGGCGGTGCGGATCATTCCCGTGCGGCTACTCTGAATTCTCATGAGGAGGAATTGATTCCTATGGCAGATAATAGATTTTCCGGTGCCTCGAACAACGGCGCTCTGTGCGATACGTTCGGTGTCGAAGCCGGTAGAATTCTGGACGCTTGCCGCGACCGTGACTGCTTTGAAGATGTACGCGTGTATCTGACGGCAGACGGCGAGGATCTGATCACCAGAACGGGCAACGTTCGTGTGAAAAAGGCCTGCATCAGCGGCGCCAATATCGTGACTGATCCGATCCAGTTCAACGGCGGCTTTTATTCCGTGGACGTTAAATTTTACGTGACCGCTACGTTTGAAGTCTGCGTGCCGATGTGCAATGCGCAGGAGTTCGAGGGCGTGGCTGTGGTCGAAAAGCGCGTTGTGCTCTACGGCGGAGAGAGTAACGTCAACGTGTTCCGCAGTGTGGAGAACGGCAGTTATTGCAACGTACCCGAACTTGCCTGCTGTTCCAAGAAGAACCCCGAGGCAGTGGTGGAGGTGCTGGATCCCGTTGTATTGGGTGCCAGAATCCTTGACGCCCCCGGCGACTGTCACTGTTGCTGCTGCTGTGCCGATATTCCCACGAGAATCAAGGATTCGGTGTGCGGTGCACTGGTAGACGAGGATGGCAACGGCCGCTATCTTGCGATCTCGCTCGGCTTTTTCTCTGTGATCCGACTGGTGCGTGACGGTCAGTTCCTGATTCAGGCAAACGAGTATTGCCTGCCCGATAAGGAATGTACCGCTCCTTGCGAGGACGATCCTTGCTCCACCTTCCGCAATATTCCGTTTCCCACCTCGGAGTTCTGCTCCGTGAATGCTACGGGTGCGGTAACGTCCAACGGCAACGGCGGCACGGGCCGACGCTGCTGCGGCAACTCTTAACCCATTGCGGCCAAGTCGGATCGTAGCCATGTCGTTCTGTGAGCCAAGG
>JAZSGQ010000007.1:0-3749 GCA_045532805.1 Eubacteriales bacterium | reverse complement strand
ATTATATCACAACGGAGGATTTCTTCTCATCGGTTAACCTCTACTGAACCACGCCACTATGGCGTGGTTTTCTATTACAAAAAAGCAGCGTCCTTTTCAAAAAGGACGCTGCTTTTTTTCTTTTTGGTGTTGACAAAGCGGACTTCCCTTGCTATAATATGAATGATCATTCAAATGAATAGCCGCTCATATAAGGAGGTTTGACGTGCACAACCACGATATATTATTAAAAAAGGTAAGGGAAGAGCTCCCGAGTGACGAGTTGATCTCGGATCTCTCGGATCTGTTCAAACTGTTTGGCGATACCACGCGTATGAAGATCCTGTTTGCACTGTTCGAGTCCGAACTTTGCGTTTGTGCCATTGCCGAACTGCTTGGTATGGAGCAATCCGCCATTTCACACCAACTCAAAAAACTGAAGGCGGCCAATCTTGTGAACAGTCGCCGTCAGGGCAAAACGGTGATCTACGCGCTTGCCGATAGTCACGTGCGCAGTCTGGTAGAGGTCGGCTTTGCACATCTTGTGGAAGAGAAGGAGGCGTGAGAAGATGAGTTGTCACGATGAACGTTGTCACTGTCACGAACACCACGAACATCACGAGCAATACGAGCATCACGAGCACGCCGAGGGGCACTGCTGTGAGCACTGTGAGGCAAAACTTCACGGCGAGAACAAGTTAGAGATCGGCACGCTGATCCGTGCGGGTCTTTCGGCGTTGATGCTGATCCTGCTGGCCGTTTGGCGTGTCGAGGGTTGGCAGAGATTCGTGCTTTATCTGATTCCTTATATACTGATCGGATATGACGTGCTGTGGGACGCGCTGAAAAATATGTTGCACGGCAGAGTGTTTGACGAGCAATTCCTCATGACGGTTGCAACGTTGGGCGCACTGGCAATCGCGGAGTACCCCGAGGCGGTTGCCGTGATGCTCTTTTACCAGTTGGGTGAGTTCTTTCAGGACCTGGCGGTGGGCAAGAGCCGCCGTTCGATCGCGGCTTTGATGGATATCCGTCCCGACGTTGCCACGGTCATACGGGAGGGAGAGGAGCACGTGCTCTCTCCCGAGGAGGTTGACACGGGTGAGCAGATCGTGATCCGCGCGGGTGAGCGGATCCCGCTCGACGGCGTGATCGAGGTGGGGGAAACCACCGTAAACAACGCCGCGCTGACGGGCGAGAGTCTTCCGCAAGAGCGGGCAGTCGGTGACCGCGTGGTCAGTGGCGGCCTTAATATGAGCGGCGTGATCTACGTCAGGGTGGAAAGCCGTTATCATGACAGCACGGTTTCTAAAATTCTGGAATTGGTGGAGCACTCCGCCGAGAAAAAGGCGAGGATCGAAGGCTTTGTGACCAGATTTTCGCGTCTTTATACGCCGATCGTGGTCGCACTCGCATTGGCGCTGGCGGTCTTGCCGCCCCTGTTCCTTGGCAATCCCGCGCAGTGGGTGTATCGCGCACTGTCCTTTTTGGTGGTCTCCTGTCCTTGTGCATTGGTGATCTCCGTGCCGCTGTCCTTTTTTGGTGGCATCGGCGGCGCCTCCTCGCAGGGCGTGCTCGTCAAGGGCGCGGGGTATCTGGAGCAGCTTGCCCGTGTGGATACGGTGGCATTTGATAAGACGGGCACCCTGACGAAGGGCTCCTTCACGGTCACGCAGGTCGTCACAAAGAAGGCAGAGCAAAGCGAAGTGTTGCGGATCGCCGCTGCACTCGAAACCTTTTCCAATCACCCCATCGCGCAGAGCATTCTGCGCGCCCACGGCACCGAGGTACCCGAGGCAACCGAAGTGAAGGAATGGGCAGGCAAGGGTGTGACGGGTGTGCTGGAAGGCGACGAATGCGCCGTCGGTAACGCGACGCTTATGCGGGCGCTTGGCGTTGACGTGCCCCTTGTCAGCGAGCAGGGTAGCGTGGTATATGTCGCCGTACGGGGCGCGTATTTGGGGCATCTTGTGGTGCGCGACGAGGTCAAGCAAGAGGCCGCTACGGCGCTTGCGTCACTGCGTGAGTGCGGCGTAAAACGGCTTGTGATGTTGACGGGTGACGCGCGGGAGATCGCGGAAACGGTCGGAAAAGGTCTGGAGATCACGGAAGTGCACGCGGAATTGCTCCCCCACCAGAAGGTGGAACGCCTGGAGGCGTTGCTGGGTGCGCGTCACTGCGTCGCCTTTGTCGGTGACGGCATCAATGATGCCCCCGTGCTGGCACGCGCAGACGTGGGGATTGCTATGGGCGGTATCGGTAGCGATGCGGCCATTGAATCCGCCGACGTTGTGCTGATGGAGGACCGTCTGGCCCGACTGTCCGCGGCCATTCGCATTGCGCGAAAGACCATGCACATCGTGCGGCAGAATATTGCCTTTGCGCTCCTTACCAAGGGTGTGATCCTCATGCTTGCCGCATTTGGCCTTGTGAATATGTGGATCTCCGTATTCGGTGACGTGGGCGTGATGCTGATCGCGATTCTCAATGCGATGCGTGCCATCAGAACGCGTTCATAAAATACAGTCGAAGGCAAAGCGCTCCAGCCGTCGCATATCCTCGACGGCTCGCTGTGCCAGAAGACGGCCCGTTTCAAATTGCAAGGCGTCCTTTTGCTGTGTGGCGGCGCGCATTTGTGCAAGGCACGTGTCCATCTGGTTGATCTCGTCAAAGGAAATCGAGCAGGCAATGAGCGCGTGACGCTTTTCCCAGTAAGTTTCCAAGTCTTCCAGTGCCCCCGCGGCAGATTCACACGCGGGGAGAGCCTCAAGAGCGGCCTCCATGGTATCCATGGTGCGGTTGATAAAAAAACTGTTCCATACGATGACGCCCAAAAGCAACGCGAATATGGCGATTGCGATGAAAAAGGTCTTCACGTTTCGTCCTCCTTTTTGATCCAGTAGAGTTTTCCCGCGTCGTCACCGCCGAGGAAGAAAAGTTCCTCGCGGCAAAGGCCGTTTTCCCGCAAGATGTGTTCAAGAGTGGCAGGATCAATGCCGAGCAGGCGCAGATTGTAGGTGTTCGTTTTACCGTCTGCGATCAGCACGTGCACGATCCCCGACTCGTCCACGTCCAATCCCAGTTCCCCTGCCGTAGGGGGCTGGGATTTTTTTTGCGGCAGGACCGAGATCTTTCCGTTTTGCTCCACGATGGCGTAGTCGATCTCCTCCAACGTGCAAAACCCCGCCTGGCGGATCTCGCTGATCAACTCGTCGATTGAGATGCGGTTGCGCCGCAGTTCTCCCTGATCTACCTTGCCGTGGCGGATCAGAATGCTGGGGCGCGCCGATGCCACGTTTTTCAGTTTCGGACATTTGAGCAGGATCATCGACAGGCACACTTCCAGCGTGAGGATCGTGATCAGGGGAATGACCGCATACATCAAGGGGATTTTCTGTTCCACGATCGGAAGGGAAGCGATCTCGGATATGAGTAGCGTTGTGACGAGTTCGGAGATCTCCAATTCTCCCAGTTGGCGTTTGCCCATCAGTCTCATGGTGACGATCAGAATGACGTAGACCAGCACGGTGCGTATCAGAATGGTTAACATAGTTCACCTCATTTTTTCTTCTATGAATAATTTTGAATCGCGCGCGCATACTACAACCAAACCAATTTTTTCAAAAAAAGACAAAAAAATAAAAAAGATACTTGACAAGCGGTAGGAATCGTGATATACTGGTCAGGCTAACCACAAAAAGCCGGATTGAGAAGTGTAAAAAAACTTCAAAAAAGTTCTGAAAAAGGGCTTGACAAGAAGGAAACTGTGT
>JAZSGQ010000098.1:0-21877 GCA_045532805.1 Eubacteriales bacterium | reverse complement strand
ACGATCCGACTTATGCGTTCTCGGGCCTTTTTTGTTAGGAACACGACCGCCTCGCGGCAGCGCATTTCCGCGTCTTTTTCCGTGGCAAGCGCAGACAAGTGCAGACTTTCCAAGACTTGACGCGGTGAAAGATGCGAAACTTTATTGCCGCAGGGCTTACGTGTTCGGCTTACTGTGCGCTGAACTCGTCCTTGCCGACGCCGCACACGGGGCATACATAGCTCCCGGGAAGCGCCTCAAAGGCAGTACCCGCGGCGATGCCGTTATCGGGCTCGCCCACGGCTTCGTCATAGACGTAGCCGCACACTTCACAAACGTATTTTGCCATACTTCTCACCTCGTAAATAGTATGTCCATGATGTATCCGTTTAACCCTGGTCGGGCACGAGGTAACCCTTGGCGGCCAATTTCTCGGCGATCTTGTCCAGAATTTCCTCAGTCTCCGCACACACCGTGTGGTAGTGCAGACCCTCGGTCAGACTCATCAGTTCCGCAGACGTGCCTTTGTTGACTTCCCTCACGAACTCGTCAACGTCCGTCTGGGAGTACACGCGCAACGGCGCAGTCAACTTGCCGTAGACCTTGTGCCAGACGAACACGTCCGTGACGGACGCACCCTCGGCCACGATGGTGGAAAGCTCGTCCGCCGTCTGCTCGGAGGTGTGTTTCACCTTGAACACGCGCTCCGCCAGGGGCGAGCGCTCCAGCAAGTAGCCCGTGTGGGTGGAGCGGATCTCGTGACCCGTTTCACGCAACGTGGCAATGTCCTTAACTACGGTCTGACGCGATACGTCAAAGCGAGCCGCGATATCATCACCCGCAACGGGTGCTCCTGCGGCCAGCAACCAGGCGGCGATCGCCGCTCTTCTCTCTCTGTTTTTCATATTGACTCTCCTTTCGGGGACTAATTCCGAATGATCCGCATTTGTTCACCCTAAAGTGTAACACACTTTTGTTGTGTTGTCAAGTCAATCTGTAAGATTTATGGAAAAATTATTGCACCCCCAGTTTTTCGCAAAGGATCGCGGGCACAAGCGTGGGGTCCGTCACGTCGAGCACGGCGCTCTCCGCAGGGCAAAATCCCGTACCCTGACGGTTGATGATGGCATCGGTCAGCGTCTCGTACGTAGTCTCAATGCCGTGCGCGTACAGCACCTCAAGGGCGGGGCGGCTGACCACCGAAGCGTGCAGCGAGCGCACGCCGAGCAACACGTAAAGGAAAGCGGCGGCGCGCCCGACCACGCGGTCGGCGGCGGCCGCGTCACGCGGCACCACGCCCGCACGGAGAAGATCCATCAGCGGCTTCACACCGCGCTCACGGCTCTCCCACACGCGCTCGTCCTTCACCAACACGCAGGTGCATTCTCCCGTGGCAAGGCGCGCCACGGCTTTTTTCTTGTCAGCACTCATTTCTTTTCAAACGACGTGGCCACGTCAAGGAGCAGTTCACGAATGGGCAGGTGCTGGGGGCAGACCGCCTCACACGCGCCGCACGCAACGCAATCCGAGGCCTTACCGCCTTCCTTGGTGTGCACGCTGTAATAGTAGCCCGCGTTCCAACTGCCAAGCAGTTCGCGGCCGTTGTGACAGGAAAAAAGTTGGGGGATCTTGATGCCCGCAGGGCACCCCGCCACGCAATACTCGCACCCCGTGCACGCGATCAGATTTTGCGCGCGCAGGATCTCGCACACGCGCTCCACGGCAGCACGCTCGCGTGCGTCAAGCGGCTGGAAGTCGCGCATCACGCTCGTATTATCTTCGATCATCTGCATACTGCCCATGCCCGAGAGCACCATCTCCACGCCCTCAAATCCCGCCGCAAAGCGAAGAGCGTAACTCGCGGGCGAGCCACCGTCCAGCGCACGCAGAACGTCTGCGGCCGCGGCGGGAAGATTGACCAGTGACCCACCCTTGACGGGCTCCATGATCATCACGGGCTTGCCGTGCTTGCGGCAGACCTCATAGCACGCGCGCGCCTGGATCGACGCGTCCTCATAGTCAATATAGTTGAACTGGATCTGCACGAACTCGACTTGCGGGTACTCGCAAAGAATGCGGTCCAGCACCTCGGGCTTATCGTGGAAGGAAAGTCCGACGTGGCGCAAAAGGCCCTCCTCGCGAAGAGCGATGGCGGTTTCGTACGCACGGCACGCCTTGAACTTTTCAAACACCACGCGATCCTGCGCGTGCATCAGGTAGAAATCGAAATAGTCCACGCCGCACGTCTTCAACTGACTCTCAAGGAAGGGACGAATGTCCTCCTCGCGCTCAAAGAAGGGTGCCGTGAGTTTGTTGGCAAGTAGGAAGCTCTCGCGCGGGTGGCGCTCGGCCAGGCACGTGCGAATGGCCACCTCGCTCTTGCCCTTGATGTAGCCGTGCGCGGTATCGAAATAGTGGAAGCCCGCCGCAAGGAAGGCATCGACCATACGGCAGGTCTCGGCCACGTCGACCTCGCCCTCTTTCATGGGCAAGCGCATAAAGCCAAAGCCAAGTCTTTCTTTGATTTCGGGGAACGTTATACTCATCACAATTCTCCTTTGCGTATATTATCTCTATTCTACCGCATTTTTGATGTGATTTCAATATCTTTGCATAAAAAATCCCCCAAAACGGTATCGTTTTGGGGGATTTTTTATGCCTTGCCTTCTTCCACGGCGGCGCGGATATTCCAATCGGCGGCGTCCAGAAGCGCCACGGCGCGGTCCTCGTCACACGCGAGGATATTGCACACGATCGAGATCACGCGCGCACGGAGCTTGAGGTTGGTAGGGCGCAGGTTGATCATAAAGTTCTCGTACACGTGCCCGTTCTTGATCATGGCACAGGTGGAGAGCATATTGAGCACCAGTTTGTGCGCCGTGCCCGCCTTCATACGCGTGGAGCCCGTCACCACCTCGGCACCCGTGTCGGTGAGGATCGCAATATCCGCGACCTCGAAGATGCGACAGCCCTCGTTGCAGGCCAGTGCCACGGTCGCGGCACCCACTTCTTTTGCGTAGCGGAGCGCGTTAACGACGTAGGCGGCGTTGCCGTTGGCAGAGATGCCCACGAGCGTGTCCTTCTCGCCAAGGCCGAGGGCGTCAAGCGTGCGCACGCCCTCTTCGGGATCGTCCTCCTTGTTCTCGGAGGAACGGAACATCGCGGCGTCACCGCCCGCCATCACACCCTGCACCGTTTCAGGGGATACGCCGTAAGTGGGAGGACATTCGGTGGCGTCGATCACGCCGAGTCTGCCCGAAGTGCCTGCGCCAATGTAGATGAGACGTCCGCCGCGCGCAATGCGCGCGGAGATCACGTCCACCGCCGCGCCGATGGCGTCCAGTGCCTCGCCCACCGCCTTGGTGGCGTTGAGGTTTTCGCGCTGGATCGCCTCCAGCATCTCTTTCGTGCTCATTTTGTCAATATGGGTTGTGTAAGGGTTTCTCATTTCTGTCTTTTGCATATCAATTCTCCTTTTTGGCAAGTAGCCGCACGGGAATCGAACACATAAGGTTTGAAAGGATAGATTGCCACCTATCCTGCGCCGCATTTTTTTTAAATATCCGCATATTCCTCAAAAAATGCGACTTGCCTTGGCGGCAATCTATTCCTTTGAAACCACGTAGTGTCTTGCGGGCAATAAATTTTTAGCAGATTTGGTTGCGGGGTGCCGCAGTCAAGTGCGGACTTTACAAGGAACCACGCGGCAAAAGATGCAAAAATTTATGCTTGCAAGACTTATGTGTTCGACTCCCGTGCGGCTAGCCGCGCATACTCGGCGGCGCCCTCCACGCTCTTTTTATTCAATGTGCGAATTTCACTGTAACTACACCCGTCCAGGCACTTTTCAAGCACGGGCAGGATCAGATCCGCCTCTCTGGAAAGACCGCCGCACAGTACCAGCGGCACGGGGCGGTCGAAGTGCGACAGTGCCGTTCGCATCGGGCGAGCGAGTTTTTGCAACTGCTCCCCAAGGATCTCCAGTGCCAGTGCGTCACGGGCGCGGCAGGCCTCAAAGAACAACGGTGCAAAGGAGGCAATATAGCGCTTGCCGCCCTCGTAGATGGGTGCGATCAGGTCCATGGGGTGTTTGCCCGTTTGCTCGCGTACCAGTTCCGTCATCAGCGTTGGAACGCCGCTCCCGTCACTTTGCTCCAGCGCCGAGGAAAGCACCGCGCGGCCAAAGGCATAGCCGCTTGCGGGATCGCCCATCAGGTGTCCGAATCCGCCGTAACGCGTGTCCTTGCCGCCCTCGGTGCAGAACACCGCAGAGCCCGTTCCCATAATGGCGATCACGCCGTCGCCCTCGCCCAGTGCCGCGATCAGCGAATTTTTGGCGTCGCTTCCGACTCGCGACATAGCAAATCCAAGCCCCGCGAGCAGGGTTTCGATCGGCGTGCGGTACTCGGCGGTCGTGCCGCCCGCGAGGCCCGCAAACACCGCGATCTCGCCCACGTCATACCCCGTGCAGACCACAGAGATACCGCGCCGCAACGACTCGCACGCGCGCGCAACGCCAATGGCAGAGGGCGCACAGCTCTCTCCCGTGTGGGCGCGAAGCATTCTGCCCGCGGCGTCGGTGAGCAGATAGTCACACTTGGTGCCGCCGCCGTCAATGCCGAGGAAATAGCGCGGCACGCGCTTCAAACGGAAAAATGCCTCAATGTCCGTACCAAGCACGCGCGCAAGACGCGGCAAGAGGTCTGTGGGCGGATAGGACTCACCCGACTCCCACTTGCTCACGGATTTCCCGCTGTACGCAAGTTCAGCGCCGAGCGCCTCCTGCGTCAGATGCGCCGCACGGCGCGCGCGACGCAGATTTTCGCCAAAGCAATTTGCTTGTTTCTCCATGGCAATTCTCCTTTTTGTTACTTTGTTTTCATTATATCACCGAAAATACGGCTTGTAAAGCAACAATTTGTTGAATTTCCGATTTTTAATTCTACCCACAGTAGAATTTGACAAAACGCCGCTCGCGTGATACAATAAATTTAATCTCAACAGGGGAGGTTTTTATGAAGACAAAACTCTCTGCAAAATTCTACCTCGTGCTCGCGCTCTTTGGCCTTGTGGGACAGGTCGCGTGGGTGGTAGAGAATATGTATCTGAACGTGTTTATCTATAAGATGTTCCACGCTACGGCCTCGGATATCTCGCTGATGGTCGCGGCCAGTGCCGTGGCGGCAACGCTCACCACCGTGCTCATCGGCGCGCTCTCGGACAAACTCGGGCGGCGCAAGGCCTTCCTTTGCGGCGGCTATATCCTCTGGGGCATCTCGATCCTTTGCTTTGCCTTCATTCGCACCGACACGTTGCAACGCCTGTTCCCGCAAGCGCTCACCACCACGCTGTCCGCCGCGATGCTTGCCGTGGATCTCGTGATCGCGCTGGACTGCGTAATGACCTTCTTCGGCTCCAGCGCCAACGATGCGGCCTTCAACGCCTGGCTCACCGACAGCACCGACAGTACCAACCGCGGTGCCGCCGAGGGCATCAACGCGATGATGCCGCTTGTGGCGATCCTCGTGGTGTTCGGCGGCTTTATGGCCTTCGATCTGAATACGCATGAGAGTTGGGTGCGCATCTTCTTCATCATCGGTGCGTGCGTGATCGCCATCGGCGTACTCGGCATCTTCCTTGTGAAGGAAACCCCTGCAACACCCTCGCGCGACCCCTATCTTCGCACCGTGTTGCACGGATTTCACCCCCGAACGGTGCGAAAAAACGCACCGCTTTACCTCTCGCTCGGACTCTTCATTCTCTTTAATATCGCCATTCAGATCTTCATGCCCTACCTCATTTTATACTATGAGGTGTCGCTCGGTATGACCGACTACGTACTGGTAATGGCACCCGCGATCCTGCTCGCCTCCGTGGCCACCGCCTTTTTTGGGCGCGTATATGACAAAAAGGGCTTTGCGCTCTCGGGCACCGTGTCGCTTGTGGCACTTTGCGCAGGCTTTGTGATGTTGTATCTCTGCCGCGCCACGCTCCCCGTGTTTCTCGGGTCGCTCCTCATGATGTGCGGCTATCTGTGCGGTATGGCGGTGTTCGGCGCGCGCATTCGCGATCTCACACCCGTGGGCGAGGCGGGGCGCTTTCAGGGCGTCCGCATCTTCTCACAGGTCCTGATTCCCGGTATCGTGGGGCCGTTTATCGGCAAAACGGTACTCAAAAACGCGGACGTGATCGTCGGAAACGACGGCACGGAATCCTTCGTGCCAAACGCGAACATCTTTGCGGCGGCACTGATCGTGGCACTGCTCACGCTCGTTTTGCTTCTCCTTTTTATTCGGCGCGAGAAACCGCGCCTTTGCCGCGACCTTCGCACCCCGTTTGAGGGGGAGGACGGCTCCTTTGAGGAATACCCCCGTCCTTCACTTCGCCGCGACTCCTATCTCTCGCTTTGCGGCACGTGGCAATTATCCGTCAAAAAACGCGACACCCTGACCCCGATTGGCGAAATTCTCGTACCGTTCCCGCCCGAATCGCGACTTTCGGGCATCGAGCGCACCCTCGCGCGCGGCGAGCAATACGTATATGAAAGAACGTTCACGCTCCCCGATGGCTTCCAACAGGATCGCGTGCTTTTGCACTTCGGCGCCGTGGATCAGCACGCAACGCTCACCCTCAACGGCCACGAGATCGGCGCGCACACGGGCGGCTATCTTCCCTTCTCTTTTGATATCACAGACGCGCTTTGCGGGGGCGAGAATCGCCTGTGCGTCACCGTGCGTGACGAGCTGGACACCGACCTTCCCTTCGGCAAGCAACGAAAAAAGCGCGGCGGTATGTGGTACACGCGCACCAGCGGCATCTGGCAGGCCGTATGGCTGGAAAGCGTACCGCGCGACTATATGAAGACCCTTCGCATCACCCCCTCGCTCACGGGCATCACGCTGGAGGTGACGGGCGGCGCGCCCGATAAAACGCTGACCGTAGCAACGACAAAGGGCCCCCTTGTGCATCACTTTATGGGTGAGCGCACCGCGCTGGAGATCCCCGCACCCCACCTCTGGACCCCCGACGATCCTTACCTTTATACCCTCACGCTCACCGACGGGCGGGACACCGTGCACTCCTATTTCGGTCTTCGCACCGCGGGCAAGGCCACCGTGGGTGACCGCACTTATCTCACGCTCAACGGCGAGCCGATCTTTTGCCACGGCCTTCTGGATCAGGGGTATTTCAGTGACGGCATTTACCTCCCCGCCACCCCGAAAGGGTACCTGTACGACGTGCTCACCGCCAAATCACTTGGATTCAATCTGTTGCGCAAGCACATCAAGATCGAGCCCGAACTCTTCTATTACTATTGCGATAAGCACGGTATGCTCGTGTTCCAGGACATGGTGAACAGCGGCAAGTATCATTTCTTCATCGACACCGCGCTCCCCACCGTGGGGTTGCGGCGCGGCATCTCGCATCGCGCCTCCCCCGCGCGCCGCGCACAGTTTGAGCGCGACGCAAAGGACACGCTCACGCACCTTTACAACCACCCCTCGGTGGTCTATTACACCGTGTTCAACGAGGGTTGGGGTCAGTACGATGCCGACCGCATCTTTTGCGAGTTGAAGGCAGAAGATCCCACGCGCCTCTTTGACGCCACCTCGGGTTGGTTCCACGAAAAGGAAAGCGACGTGACGAGCGAGCACGTGTATTTCAAGAAGATCAAGTTAAAACCCGAGGCCGCGCGCCCGTTGGTGCTCTCCGAGTTCGGCGGCTATTCCTGCAAGATCGAGGGGCACTCCTTCAATCTCGATAAGACCTATGGCTACCGCTTTTTCTCGAAAGTGGCGGACTTCCGCGCGGCACTGACGGCGCTTTACCGCGACGAGATCCTGCCCGCAATCAAGGAGGACGGCCTCTCGGCCGCCGTGCTCACGCAACTCTCGGACGTGGAGGACGAGACCAACGGCCTTCTCACCTATGACAGACAAGTCTGCAAGGTGGACGCCGAGGAAATGCAGGCACTGTCGAGCGAATTGCACGCCGCGTTCCACGCACAGATTGAGAGAAATTAGTCCAATTTACGCGCATTATTTTCCAGTTTTTGATATTGTTTTTTTGATTCAGTCCAAAAGAAGAAAGAAAACTGCCCGATGCAACGCGCAACGGGCAGTTTTTTCATAACAGATAATTGATGACCAGCATCAGGCAAAATCCCACGAGCAAAGCAAAGGTGGAGCCCCGCCCACAGTCGCCCGAGTGGGTGCGTGGGATCATCTCGTCCCCGATCACGTAGAGCATCGTGCCACCCGCAAAGCCGAGTGCCGCGGGCAGGATCGCGCTGGCAAACCGCACGGCAAAGTAGCCGATGAGCGTACCCACCACCTCGATCACCCCTGTGAGGACAGCAATCAGAAACGTGCGGCGCGCGCTGATGCCCGACGCCAACATCGGGGACACGATCACCATGCCCTCGGGGATATTCTGCAACGCAATGCCGCCCGCGATCATCAGCGCGTCACTCACCTCGCCCGTGCCAAAGCCCACGCCCGCCGCGATGCCCTCGGGCAGATTGTGTACGGCGATCGCCGCCACAAAGAGCAACACGCCGTCGCGCGAGGTGTTCTCGCCCTCCCGCCGACCCGCAAGAGGGCGCAGATGCGGGATCCAGCGGTCGCCAAGCGACAAACACGCCGCACCCGCAAAGATACCCAGCACACTCACGGGGAGCACAAAGCGCCCCTCGCACGCAAGTGCGGGTTGTATGAGCCCCTCGATTGCCGCCGTCAGCATCACGCCCGCCGCAAAGGACAGCACGATGTCCGAGTAGCGCTGTGAGAGTTCGCGGAACAAAAAACCAATCACTACCCCCGACACCGTGGCACCCCCGACGCCAAGGGCAGTCAGGAACACCAACTGCACGTCATTCCCCCCTTCTACTTGTCAATATATGTCGAAGGCACAAGGACGGTGCATCTTGCGCTTTTGCATCGGATGTGCTATAATAAGAACAATGAAAAATGAGGGGGAACGGCGGCAATGTACGAAAAATGGCTGAAACAGAACACGCGCTCGCTTGCGGGCAAGACCGTGGCCATCACGGGCTCCACGGGCGGCCTTGGCACGGAACTCTGCCGTTTTCTCGCCTCGCTTGGCGCCACACTGGTGCTGATCGACCGCAACCACGAGCGCTCGGCGGCACACCGCGAGCGATTACTTACCGAATTTCCTTACTGTCGCGTGACACTGATTTCGGCGGATCTTGCCGATATGACGTCGGTGCGGCGCGCCACGCGCGAGTTGCAAGCCCTTCCCGTGGATATCTTCATTCACAACGCGGGCGCGTACAGTATTCCGCGCCATCGGTGCGACACGGGGCTTGACAACGTGTTTCAGATCAACTTCGCCTCGCCCTACTATATGATCCGCGAGTTGTTGCCTCGCTTGCGCGAGGTGCACGGTCACGTGATGGTGGTGGGCAGTATCGCGCACAACTATGCACACACCGACAAGGCCGACGTGGATTTTTCCAAACGGCGGCGCGCCTCGCTTGTGTACGGCAACGCCAAGCGGTATCTCATGTTCGCGCTCTCGGAACTCTGCTCGCGTGAGCGTGACGTGACCTTCTCCATTACCCACCCGGGCATCACATTTACCGGCATCACCGCCCATTATCCGCGTGTGATCTTCGCGCTCATCAAGCACCCGATGAAACTGATCTTCATGCGTCCCCACAAAGCGGCGCTTTGTCTGCTTTCGGGTGTCTTCACCCCCTGCGCCCCCCAAGAGTGGATCGGGCCGCGCGTATGGAACGTATGGGGGCTGCCTAAAAAACGCGTGCTCCGCACCTGCGACGCGCAGGAGCGCGCCGAGATCGCCGCCACCGCCGAGCGCATCTACAAAACCCGCTTGAAAGGAGAACCCAGCAAGTGACAGCACAAGAGATCAAAGCCCTGCACGCGGCACAGCGCGACTTCTTCGCAAGTGGCAAAACGCTACCCGTCGGGCACCGTATTGACGCGCTTCGGACGTTGTACGCCGCCGTCAAGACGCGCGAGAGTGAGATTGCCGCGGCGCTGGAACAGGACCTTGGCAAATGCCGCTACGAGAGTTTTATGTGCGAGATCGGCATGGCACTCTCCGAGATCCGTTATATGCTCCGCCACGTGCGCAAATGGGCCAAGCCCCACCGCGTGCGCACGCCGCTCGCGCAATTCGCCGCCAAAAGTTATACGCTCTCTTCTCCCCATGGCTGTGCACTCATTATGAGCCCGTGGAATTACCCGTTTTTGCTCACCGTCAGCCCACTTGCCAACGCCCTGGCGGCAGGCAACGTGGCCGTGATCAAGCCCAGTGCCTACGCGCCCGCCACTGCCGAGGTGCTCTCACGCCTTGTGCGTGACTGCTTCCCCGAGGGCCACGTCGCCGTAGTCACGGGTGGCAGACAGGAGAACGCGGCACTGTTGGAGCAACCCTTTGATTTCGTGTTCTTCACGGGAAGTACGAACGTGGGGCGCGAGGTATTGCGCCACACCGCCGAGCATCTCACGCCCGCCGTACTGGAACTGGGCGGCAAGAGCCCCTGCATCGTGGATAGCACCGCAAAACTCAAATTAGCCGCCAAACGGATCGTGTTTGGCAAGTTTCTCAACTGCGGACAAACCTGCGTAGCACCCGACTATATCCTGTGCGACGCGCGCATCAAGGACGCGCTTGTGCGTGAGATCGTCGCCGAGATCGAGCGGCAGTACGGCAAAGAGCCGCTGGAGCGCCCCGACTACGGCAGGATCGTGAACGAAAAGCATTTCACGCGCCTTTGCACCCTCATCGACCCCGAAAAGGTGGTGCACGGCGGCGAGACCTCCCCCGACACGTTGCAGATTGCCCCCACCGTGATGGACGGCGTGACCTTTGAGGACGCCGTGATGCAAGAGGAGATCTTCGGGCCCATTCTGCCCGTCCTTACCTTCGATCGCTTTGAAGAGATCCCTGCGTTGCTTTACGGCAAGCCCCGACCTTTAGCACTCTACCTTTTTACCGAGAATACCGCGCATATCCGCACCGTGGGCGAACGTATTGCCTTTGGCGGCGGTTGCATCAACGATACGATCATTCATCTTGCAACCAGTGAAATGGGGTTTGGCGGCGTGGGCGAGAGCGGCATGGGCGCCTATCACGGCAAAACGGGCTTCGATGCCTTTTCGCACGCCAAGAGCATCGTGGACAAAAAGACCTGGATCGATCTGCCGATGCGCTACCGCCCCTACAAAAACTCCTTTGAAAAACTCCTGCGTTTGTTCCTCAAATAAGAAAAAACACCGCGAAACGGGTGCCGTTTCGCGGTGTTTTCTCATTTTTAGCGTAAATTCTTGGGCTTGCGAATGCGGTTGAGCTGACGGTTGAGTTTCAGCAACTCCTCCTTGGTAAAGGAGACGTTCATCATACCCATCATCGAGGTCAGACGAAGCACGGTAAAACCGCCCATCATCTGCATCAGGCCTCCGTCCGCCTTGAGATCGACGTCAAAGCCGCCCGACTTCTTTTCGCCGCCCCGGTCCTTCTTGTTCGCGTCCATCTTCTTCTTGAGTTTCAGACCCATTCTGACGAACCACATCTTGCCGCGGAAACTCTCCATAATGTCCGAGATCTTGTCGTTGAGCGAGTAGCGGCCTGCGGGTGCGTTCACGTCAAACCAGTTGAGCACCGCGCCCTTTTCCTTGAGGATATAGTCCTGGTTCATCTCATCGACCTTGCGCAGATCGCCCTCGTCCGTGAGGTCCCCTGCCTTGGCAACGATGTGACTCTCGCCCACGTTGGGCACGTCAAAGTAGAAGAAGTGCTCGTCACTTTGCTTCTTTCCGATGCTCTTGCCGTTCACGAACAGCTCGACCTCGGGCTGGTTGGAGTAAACGGTCACCTTTGTCACGTCCTCCACACGGTCCACGTAGCGCTTGCCGCACAGATGCACGAAGGGATCGTCCGAGAGCCATGCCTTGTAAGCATAGAAGGCGTCCTTCTTGTATTTTCTGTCCATGGTCACAAGGCCCTTATGGTTCTGACCGTTCTCGCCGCCCTCGGCACGTGCGTCCGCACCGAAGTCAAACATATTCCACACGTGCGTTGCCCACAGGTACTTGCGCGTGAAGAGTTGCTTGATGAGTTCCTCGTGGTAGTATGCCTGATACTCCTCGGTGTAGTCGCCCTGCGTGGGGTTAGAGGTGTGCCAGTTCAGCGCCTCACAACCGTACTCGCTCACACCGATGGGGAGGGTGGGGTGCATGGCGTGGAATTTGTCAAACCAAGGGCCGTTCATCGAGGTGTCGCCGCCGTACCAACCGAAGTAGTGGTTGTAGGAAACCACGTCAGGGATCAGCAAGTAAGGATCGTCCATCTTGCACATCGAAACCGCCGCAATGGTGGTAAGGCGCGTCTTATCCATCTCGTGGCACAGATCGTTGAGAATACGGTGATTCTCCAGCAGATCCTCGTCCGAGCCGCCGATGGAGATCTCGTTGGAAAGACCCCAGACCACGATAGAGGGGTGATTGTAGTTCTGCGTGACCAGTTCCTTCATCTGGGAGATCGTGTTCTCACGACCGCCGGGCAAATGCTTGGAAATATAGGGGATCTCGGCCCAGATCACCATACCGCGCTCATCGCACAGATCGTAGAAGTACTGATCGTGCTGATAGTGCGCCAGACGAATCGTGGTGGCACCCACCTCACAGATCAGATCCATATCCTCCTCGTGATGTGCGTGCGTGAGCGCGTTGCCCACACCAAGGCGGTCCTGGTGACGGGACACGCCGCGCAAGGGGTACTCCTCGCCGTTGAGGATAAAGCCGCGCTCGGGATCGATCTCGAAACTGCGGCAACCGAAGCGGTGGCATACGTTGTCCACCACCGTGTCGCCCTCTACGAGTTCTACCTCACAGCAGTAGAGGTAAGGATCGCGGCGGCCGTGCCAGAGATGCACGCCCCGAAGGTCGAAGTGTGCCGTGGTGTCGGTGGACTCGATCTTGGCGATCTCGTTTTCTTCCTTATCGTACACCGTGTAAACCAGTTTCTGTTCGTCAGTCATGCCCTTGACAAAGACCTTGACCTCGACCTCGGCGTTCTGGCCCTTGACCACGGGGGTGATCATCAGGCCCGTGCCGCCGTAGTAGTCAAGATCGAAGTGGGACTTGCTCACTGCGATCAGGTTCACGTCACGGTACAGACCGCCGTAGAAGGTGAAGTCCGCCATCTGGGGATAGACCTGCTCATTAGGAGAGTTATCCACCGCCACGGCGAGTTCGACCTCGCCCACAAGCACCTCACTCAGATCCACGCGCCAGGTGGAGTAACCGCCATCGTGGTGCGCCAGTTTCACACCGTTCACGTATACGTCGGCAGAGGAGTTGGCGCCGCGCAGTTCCAGATAGTAGCAGTCGGCCTCGGGCAGGTCTGCCTTATTCAGTGTCTTTTTGTAAACGCAAGTGCCGCGGAAGTAATCGTTGCCGCCGTCCTGGCCGTCAGTCGCGTTCCAGGTATGGGGCAGGCACACCGCCTCGCACACCTCGGGCAAACTTGCGGGGAAGCCCGCCGCGTCGCGGTAAAAGCACCAGTCCTTGTTCAGATTCAGAATCGTTCTCATAGTATTTCCTTTCGTGAAAAGCGCGACGACCGACAGAGTTGTCAGCCGCCGCAAGATGTCAAAATTACTGCTCTTGGGAAACTTCAGCCGCCTTGCGAGCCGCAAGTTCCTCGGTCATCTGTGCCATCGTCTTCTTATCCAGATTATAGATGAAGGCAAGGCCAACAAACATCAGCACTGCACTAAACAGGTACAGACCCGCAACAAGCCAACACATATTCTGTGCGGTCTGCAGGGACTGCTGGCCGACCTTAACGGTAGAGTCATAGCCGACTGCACCCATCAGAAGAAGCACTGCAGAGGGGCCAACGCCCTGTGCGAGCTTGCGGAAGAAGGAGTGAAGCGAGTAAACGGTACCCTCCTCGCGCTTGCCGGTCTTCCACTCGTTGTAGTCGATCGCATCGGCCATAAGTGCCCAAGATACACAAGTATAGACACCCATGCCAAGACCAAAGACGCAAAGAGAAAGCATATACACAACCAGAGCCAGGCCCTTATTACCCGTTGCACCAACAACAGGGAACAAGAACATCAGCACGCCACCCACAACGGACGCCAACGCGCCAACCACGGACGCCTCCTTCTTGCCCCACTTATTGACGATCTTACGAATAAAGGGCATAAAGAAGAACATGGGCAGGAAACCGACCACGGATACGACACCAGAAAGTCCACCCTTACCAAAGTACACGGTGAACATAATGGAAATAGCGGTGGAAGCAGAATTCATGCCAAGGAACATGGCCATTGCCGCAAGCGTTGCACCAACTGCGGGGCGATTCTTCATAAAGTTCTTGAATGCAACAAACACGTTGAATTTTTCGCTCTCGTTGGTCTTGACCGAGTTCTCGTCGACGCGAATGGTGATCTTCTTGATCATGAACAGGAAGGCAAGGAACCCGAGCACACCCATCAAAATTGCCACGAAGAATACGCGCTCGCCAAGCAACTCCTGTACGGGCTCGTTCGTCTCGGGGTTGATGATTTGATTTCCGTTCTCATCCAGCACGTCACGCCAGATCAGTGCGGGCAGAATCATCATAGGCGCCATATTGCCGATCATCGAGCCAACAGAGCGCCAGGTAGAAAGCTGTGCGCGCTCGCCGGGATCTTCGGTCACAAGAGAAAGCATCGAGCCGTAGGGCACGTTTGCCACGGTGTAGCAGGCGTCCCAGATGATATAGCCGACCACAAACAGAACGGCCTTGAGCCAGGTGTCGGCTTTCGGCGCGGGGATAAAGACGAGCGCGCCCGCAATCAGCAGACCGCAAGCACCCACGAAAATGTAGGTCTTGAACTTGCCCATCTTGTACTTTCTTCTATCCGCGTCGATCATCGAGCCGATCAGCGGGTCGTTGATCGCATCCCAGATCTGCACAAGAAGCAGAAGTGCAGAGAGCAGACCCGTTTCCATCATCATGAAAACGAGCCAGAAGGTTTGTACGGTGCCCTTGAGCGAGAAACTCATGTTGCAGCCGAAGTCGCCTGCGGCATAGGCGATTTTATCCGCCATGCCGAATTTACGCTTGCCGTTTTCGTCAAGCTGTACCTGTTTGGCCATAACGTCCTCCTAAGAATAAATAATGGGGTATCGCTACTTATTATTATACAAGCAAGCGTCCTTTTTTCAAAGCACCAAAACAACCCATTTGTGACACTTCACAACAAAAAATGTTCACAAATTTTATGCAAAAATTACAATTTTAGAGCACCCCACCCTCACTTTTCCACATATTTTTTGAAAAAAGGACTTGACGAAATCGAAAGACCGCTTGTATAATGAAAGTACTCCCGAGGACAAAAAGGAGAGAAGGACGCCGTATGTATAAGTTGTGTAAGACCGAGCGCTCGGCCAGACGCCAGCGCGAAATTGAAAACGCACTGCTTGAACTGATGAAGGTGCAACACTATGACACCATCAGTGTCACCGCGCTTTGCGATAAGCTGGATATGCCCCGCAAGGCCTTTTACCGTTACTTTGACGGCAAGGAGGACGCACTGCAAGCGCTCCTGGAGCACACGATGGCCGAATACGCCGCATCGGCACCCGCCGTGGACGCCGAAGGGCGCCGCTCACTCAAGCGCGAACTCCAGCAGTTCTTTGCTTTCTGGCGCGAGCACCGCACGTTGCTGGACGCCTTGAAGCACAGTGGCCTTTTGAGCAAGGTCGTGCAGACATCTATGGACTTTCCGATCCGCGATATGGTGTCCCTTTCCAAGTTTTTGCCCGGCGAGACCGAATGGTCGCGCCCCCACATTTTCAAGTTTGCCGTATGCGGCCTCATTACCATGGTATTGGGCTGGTACCAGAGCGACTTTTCCGCAACGGACGCCGAAATGGCGGCACTCGGGTGCCGTATGCTGGCACACCCGCTCTTCCCCAATCTCGAATCGGTCGGCATCTTTTGACAAGTAAAAAAGGGCACACGGTATTCACCGTGTGCCCTTTTTTCGATACCGTTTGCCGCTTATTGTACCACGTGCACGTCGATCTGTTGGTACGGGACATCGATGCCGTTTTCCTCAAAGGCCGCGAGCATCTCCTCCTTGAGATCGAAGTTGACGTTCCAATAATCCTCCTGCTTGACCCACACACGGGTCACGAAATCCATCGAGGAGTCGCCGTGCTCCGCAAGGCGCACCAGCGGTGTGGGCGTCTTGAGGATCTCATCGTGCCCCGCGATCACGCCAAGGATCACGGACTTGACCTTTTCCACGTCCGTGCCGTACGCCGCCGAAAACGTGAGATCCAGTCGGCGCGTGGGAAACGTGCTGTAATTGGTGATGTTCGCCCCCGACACGGTGCCGTTGGGGAGCACGATCATCTTGTTATCGCCTGTTTTGAGTTTGGTGTTGAAGATGGTGATGGTCACAACGGTACCCGAGGTGCCGCCGATGTCCACGAAATCCCCCTCCTCAAAGGGCTTGGTCGCCACGATCACAAGTCCCGCCGCCACGTTGGAGAAGGTGCCCTGCAACGCCAGCGACACGGCCAAAGCACAGGCCGAGAAGAGTGCGATCAGCGAGGTAGTGGGCACGCCCAGCAGTGCGAGCAACGCGATGAAGTAGATCGCGAGCAACACGACCTTGGAAAGCGAGATCAGAAAGTCACCCGCCGCACCCTTGAGTCGGGACTTGTTCATCGCCCGACGCAGGATCGACAGCAGGATCTTGACCACAAGCAGGCCAAAGATCAGTACCAGCGCGACCGCCACGATTCGGCCGATATTCGCCAGCACGAATGTACAAACGTTGTTCCAGATTTCTTGTAAGGTTCCCATTTTGATTCCTTATCCTTTCGTGAATTTTGGTGCCGAAGTCGCATCGGCAAAGGGTTTATTGGCAAAGTCGGGGTCTGCGATCTGCAAGCCCTCGCGCGCCGCCTGCCACTCTTCCTCGGTACCAAACAGCGTGAGCGTGAGCCCGCTCTCGCACGCCCCGTGGAACGCGCCGTCGGACACGCTCAGCACCAAGGCGGACATCGTCAGGCCCGTGAGCATTTTACAGCCCTGAAACGCATTGTCACCAATCACGGTCACACCCTTGGCCGTCACACGGCGAAGGGCGGTACAACCGTTGAAGCAGTCAAAGGGGATCTCGGTGAGCGCACTGCCTTTAAAGAGCACCGTCTCAAGACTTGTGCACCCCTTGAAGGACATCTGTGAAAGCCCCGTTACGCCCTCCTCCACCACCACGCGCTTGATGGTAAGACGGTAATCGTTGTTGCCCGTGGCGTAAGAGCCCCAGGGCTGTTTATTCGCCCCGTAGTCGGCCGAATCGATCAGATCCGCGGGCATCGCACCCTCTCCCTTGATCTGCAACTCACCGTTTGCATAAAACTCCCAGGTAAGACCCGTACCCGCAATACTGCCGACCTGTACGGGCTCCTCGGTGGGATCGGGCTCCTCGGTATTCTGCGGCTCGTCGTCCTCGGGCGTTTTGTCGCAGGCAACAAGTGAGACCGCGAGCAAAAGGGCAAGCAATAGTGCCAATATGCGCAGTTGCTTCATATACACTCTCCTTTGAAAAAACGGGCTGTCAGGAAATGTCTTGACAGCCCGTAGATGTTGTTATTCTTCTGCCATCACGGCAATGCCGAGATCAACAAGAGCGGATTCCTCCGCGGGAACGGGACAGCCCGACATCAACTCGCTTGCGTTCTGCACCTTCGGGAAGGCGATCACGTCACGCAAAGACTCTGCCTCGGCCATCACCATCGCCAGACGGTCCAGACCCATACCCGAGCCGCCGTGAGGGGGTGCACCGTACTTGTACGCTTCTACAAGGAAGCCGAACTTGCGGTCGATCTCCTCGGGCGTGAGGCCCAGTGCCTTGAACATCTGCTCCTGCAATTGCCAGTCGGTGATGCGGATCGAGCCCGAGAGCAACTCGGTACCGTTGAGCACCATATCGTAGCACTTGGCGCGCACACTGCCGGGATCCGACTCCAGCGCGGGCAAGCACTCCTCAAGCGGCATCGTGAAGGGGTGATGCATCGCGTCCCAGTGCTCGGTCTCCTCGTTCCACTCGAAGAAGGGGAACTCGGTGATCCACAGGAAGTTGAACTGTCCCTGCGGAATGATATCCAACTTGCGGCCGAGAATGTTTCTCATCGCGCCCAGCGTGGGGAGCACGACCTTGTCCTTGTCGGCACAAATGAGCAGCACGTCGCCCTTTTCAAGACCCGTTGCGGCATATATTGCAGAAAGTTCCTCTTCAGTCATGAACTTACCGAAGGAACAAGCGGGGGCGTCCTCGACCCAGCGCACGTAGGCAAGACCCTTGGCACCGATGCCCTTGGCGTGCTCCACGAGCTTGTCGATCTCCTTACGGGTGAGCACGGCGGCGGCGTTCTTCGCCACGATCGCACGCACACTGCCACCTGCGGCCACGGCACCGCTGAACACAGAGAAGCCGCAGTCCTTCACGAGGTCGGAAATGTTCTGGATCTCCATACCGAAGCGCGTGTCGGGCTTGTCCGAGCCGTAACGCTCCATGGCCTCGGCAAAGGTCATACGGGGCATGGGAAGCGGGATCTCCACACCCAACACCTCGCGGAAAACGCGGGCGATGAAGCCCTCGTTCATGGACATGATGTCCTCCTGCGTCGCAAAGGACATCTCCAAGTCGATCTGGGTAAACTCGGGCTGACGGTCAGCGCGCAGATCCTCGTCGCGGAAGCAACGGGCAAGCTGAATGTAGCGGTCAAAGCCCGACAGCATCAGAAGCTGCTTGTAGATCTGGGGAGACTGGGGAAGCGCGTAGAAACTGCCCTTGTGAATGCGCGAGGGCACGATGTAGTCGCGTGCACCCTCGGGCGTGGGCTTGATCATCATGGGCGTTTCGATCTCCAAAAAGCCGTTCTCATAGTAATACTCTCTTGCGACACGTGCGATATCGTGACGCATCTTGATCGTCTTCTGCAACGAGGGACGGCGCAGGTCAAGATAACGGAAACGCAGTGCGGTCTCCTCCTTGGCCTTGCGGGGGTCAGCCACCTCAAAGGGAGGCGTCTGTGCCGCCGACAGGATCTTGAGCTCGGTCACGCCGATCTCCACGGCACCCGTTGCCATATTCGCGTTCACGGCACCCTCACCGCGGGGGCGCACCACACCGTGTGCCACGATGACGTACTCTGCGTGGCAGGAGGCGGCCTTCTTGAAAATGTCGCGGTCGGTATCGTCGTCAAAAGCGAGCTGCAACAGACCCGTGCGGTCGCGCAGATCCAGGAACACGAGTTTGCCAAGGTCGCGGCAACGCTGTACCCAACCCATTACGCAAACCTGCTCGCCTACGTTCTTTTCGGTCAGCGTGCCGCAATAGTGCGTACGCTTATCGTTCGCAGTCAAAAATTCAGCCATGAAACTTCTCCTTTTACGCGATTACTTCGCCCTCGGTGTTAAACAAGGGCAATTTTTCCAGATAAATGAGATCCTCACGCTGTTGCGCGTCGCCCTCGGCCAGGATCGCCATACGGCCGCAGATCACGCCACCTGCTTCCAGCACCAACTGCTCAAGTGCATACAGCGACTCGCCCGTGGAGATCACGTCGTCCACAAGGAGGATCCGCTTGCCGCGCATCAGTTCGGCATCGGCCTTGTCCAGGTACAGATGCTGGACCTTTTCGGTGGTGATCGAATGGACCGTCACCTCCATCACGCCCGTCATATAGAGTTTGGGACCCTTGCGCGCCAGGAAATATTTCTGGTTGCCCGCAAGACGCGCCATTTCGTGCGCGATCGGAATACCCTTGGCCTCGGCGGTGATGATGTAATCGTACGCAGGCGCACGCTCAAGGAGCGCGGCCGCGGCGGCGGTGGTGAGTTCGGGATCACCGAAGATCACGAACGCGCCAATGGCAATGTCATCGTTCAAGGGGCAAATGGGGAGATGTCTCTCCAGCCCCGCGATCGTCATTTTATAGGTCTTCATGTTCATACCTCCAAAGGGGCGACATCTGTCGGTCACACCCAATCCAATATACTATTATACTATAAAATATCAAAAAGTCAAGTTGTACGCGCGCGATTACAGCGAACAGATCAACTTTTCGATCACGGCATAATCCCTGGACTCTCGTTTGAGTTTGAGGTCGGCTTCGACGCACAGTTCCACCGCCCGCGCAAGATGCGCGCGGTCCGTACCCGACACGGCGCGAATGAGGAGCCCCGTTTTATACTCGTGCAATTTGAGGGCCGCGGCAATCTCGGATTTGCCCCGTCCCGCCTCTAAATAGAGTTTTACGGCATACATCTGACAAAGCGTCTGGGAGAGTTCGCCCATCACAAAGGTGGGTTCCACGCGCTCGAATTTGAGCACGGAGAGCGCCGAGAGTGCGGCGGCATAATCCCGCGCGCAAATGGCGTTGGAGAGCGCGAAGGCGTCCTCTTCCGTGGCGGGGATCGCCAGTGCGTCGATATCCGCCGCCGTGACGGTATCGCGCCCCGCCGAGAGCACGTAGTAGGAGAGTTTTTCGATCTCACTCGCAAGGCGGTACATATCGCGTCCGACCAGCGACACAAGACGCGTGCAATCCGCGCCCGAGGCCGTCACACCGTAGTGCGCAAAATGCTTGGCGCCCCACGCCGCAAGCCGCGCGGGGCTTGAGGCCTCAAACCGTACGGGAATGCACACCTCACACAGTTTTTTCAATACCGTTGACGGGCGTTTTGGCAAATATCCCTCGTCAACAAGGCCCGCCGCCACGTAGATAAGCACCGTGTTGCAATCGTATTCGGGGAGCAGGGAAAGCGTCTCCACAAGGGCATCGAGTTCCGAGGGTTTCATCGAGGTGAAATCAAGGCCGCGCACAAGGATCAACCGTCCGTCCGACATCATCGGGGGCGGCGTCATCGCGTCCAGGAGCACGTCCGCCGAATAATCCACCGCGTCAATGGTGATGTCGTTGAACACCGCAAACGCGGGCTCGGGACACACCTGCGCGCGCGTCAGACGGATCGCGTGTTGCTTGAGGTAGTCCTCCTCGCCGAACAAAAGGTAGGCCTTTCCTGCCGTTTTGCCGATCTGTTTGCGGTAATCGGCCTCACTGATGATCGCGTGCATAGCGGCCCCTCCTCTCTCTTGGTATCACCCTTCATTATACACCTTTTTCCCCTATTCGTCAATCACGCCCCCGAATTTTCACACCGCACGGCAAAAATCTGCAAAAAGCCCTTGCGCGCGCGATGAAAAAGTGCTATAATATGATATCATAAATCTATCACATCACGGAGGAATCGCTATGACTTCTAACGTACGCCCCGATACCATGGAACGTATCACGACCCCGGCACTTGCCAAGGCCTTCATTGACGAACAGGTCGCCGCCGTTCGCGCACAGGTGGGGGATAAAAAGGTGCTGCTTGCCCTCTCGGGCGGCGTGGACTCCTCTGTTGTGGCCGCACTGCTCATCAAGGCCATCGGCCGCCAACTCGTTTGCGTGCACGTCAACCACGGCCTGATGCGCAAGGGCGAAAGCGAGCAGGTGATCGAGGTGTTCGGCAAGGAGCTGGACGCCAACCTCGTTTACATCGACGCGACCGATCGCTTCCTTGACCTGCTCCAAGGCGTAGCCGAGCCCGAGCGCAAGCGCAAGATCATCGGCGAAGAGTTCATCAAGATCTTTGACGAAGAGGCCGCCAAGTTGGAGGGCATTTCCTTCCTGGCACAGGGCACTACCTATCCCGACATCATCGAGTCCAAGGGCGTGAAGGCACACCACAACGTGGGCGGCCTGCCTGAGGACATGGAGATGGAGCTGGTGGAGCCCGTCAAGCTGCTGTATAAGGACGAGGTTCGTGTTGTGGGCGAGGC
>JAZSGQ010000036.1:0-12110 GCA_045532805.1 Eubacteriales bacterium | reverse complement strand
CCCGAACGGGAGACCTGCTTTATTGCAGGTCGCCGTTCGGGTGCCCTTTTTGTATACGAACGGGGGACGGAAAGAGGCAACCTTTATACAAGGGGGCCTCGGCTATTGTGTTGACGGAACGTTCGTTGTCGCTACTTGTTTTGCGGTAGACATGCCACGGGTAGATTTTTTGCAGTATGCCTTGACTTTTGCGCGCGAATGCGCTACAATGGTAGTCGATTTTAAAAAAGGAGGTGCCATCATGGCAAGTAAAAAGCAATGGCTGCTGCGCGGGCTCCGAGACGGCTTGCCCATCGGTATCGGCTACTTCGCCGTGTCCTTCGCACTCGGCATCTCTGCCGTCTCCAACGGCATCAACGCCGTGGAGGCGGGTCTTATGTCCATTCTTAACCTGACTTCGGCAGGCGAGGCCGCCGCCATCGCCATGCTCGGTATGGGCACGACCTACGTGGAACTTGCCTTCACCCAGTTTGTGATCAACCTGCGTTACCTCCTGATGTCCTGCGCTCTCTCACAGAAGATCGCTCCCGAGACCTCGGTGCTGCACCGCCTGCTCATCGGCTACGGCGTGACGGACGAGATCTTCGGTATTTCATCGAGCGTCGAGGGGCGGCTATCTCCCTTTTACAGTTACGGCGCGATCCTTGTCGCCGCCCCCTGCTGGGCGCTCGGCACCGTTGCGGGCGCGCTCGTTGGCAACGTGATGCCCGCAAGCGTGGTGGGCGCGCTCGGCGTGGCACTCTACGCGATGTTCCTTGCGATCATTCTGCCCCCTGCACGCAAATCGCGCGTGCTCGCGGCACTGATCGGTGTTTCCATTGCGACATCCCTTGCGCTCTCCGCGCTCGCGCATTACTTGGCGTGGACGTGGCTCACCGAGGGCGTGCGCATCATTCTGCTCACCGTTTCCATTTCGCTTGTGTTCGCTATTCTTTTTCCCATTCCCGAGGAGAACAAGACGGAGGTGGTAGCATGACCGTTCACAGCACGCTGCTTGCCATTCTTGCGATGGCCGCCGTTACCTACGCCATTCGCGTGGCACCCCTCGTGCTCATTCGCCGCGAGATCCGCAACCGCACGGTGCGCTCTTTCCTGTATTACGTGCCCTTCGTCACGCTCACGGTGATGACCTTTCCCGCCATTCTCACCGCCACGGCAAGCATCTGGTCGGCGCTTTGCGCCCTTGCCGTTGCCGTGTTGCTGGCTTGGCGCGGCTGTAAACTCCCCGTCGTTGCCGCCGCGGCCTGCGCCGCTGTATTTGTCGTCGAACTTCTTTTATAAAGACAGATCCCCTTTGGATATGTCCCCCGAAAGCGTTTGGCTTTTTGGGGATATCCAAAGGGGAATTTTTGTTTTTGGCGTTACTTACAAGTGCGCATAGGTTTTTGTTTAATAAAAGGTTGCGACGGTGTTTTTGGGCTCGGAGGAGAGCGCGATGTCGGTGGCGTAGAGCACGGGACCCTCGCCACCGTACAGGCGGTGCTTTTCCACCTTGATCTTGGCCGTCACCACGATCCATTCGCCCGTTTGGTAGGAAACGGGGCGAGAAAAGTTGCAGACAAGACCACTGAAGGCGATATCGTCTTCACAGCAGGTCATCACGTGGCGGCCGATGACGATCGCCTTATCACCGAGTTCACGGTTGCGTGCCACGAGTCCCTTGAACTTCACCGTGCGGCCGTGCCAGTCGGGCATCGAGTCGCCGAGATCGCGGTAAAACAGGGCATAGTCCCTGTCTTCCACGGTGACAACGGGTGCGTTCACGTCAAAGGGCAACGGATCCTCGGTCTCGTCGTATTCCAACTCGTCGTCCACCTCAAAGGCGATCTGCGCACGGCGGCTGATGCCGCGCACCAGTTTGTGCAGTGCTTCGCGATTGGCGCGCTCGGCACGGTTGAAGATCACCGTGTCGGCGTTTTGCAGTTTGTCTACCATCAGCGAGCGCATATTGGCGTTATATACCTCGGCGGTACCCGAATCGACAAACAGCAGCTGCTGATAGATCATCCAGTTGTGGGGGAGCGCTTCGTACAGCGTACTCAACTGCCACATACCGTTATACTCGATCATCACGCGGTCGATGCGGTGATTACGGTTGTAGTCGGCAAGCAGCTCGAGCGTGAGGTCGGATTCCTTTTCCAGGACCATTTGGTGCACGTTTTTGCCCCAGAAGAGGGAAGGATCGTATTCCTCGATGCCTTCCTCACACACGATCAGCAATATCTTACAGCCATCGTTGAACTCGGGATTTTCCAGGGACTCCTGGATCATCTGCGTTTTGCCTGCTTCCAGAAAGCCCGTGAACAGGTAAACGGGTATTTGCTTGTTTTCCATACCGTCCCCTTATTTCAGTTCCACACCGAAGAGTGTGGAAAGTGCCTCGCGGTCCAGTTCCGCACCGATCACGCAGAGGCGACCGATGATGCCTGCCGTGCCCGTGCGCACGTCGGGCTCGCCCGGAACGTAGTCGAAATGGATCCAACCGTCCTCGCCCTTTACGATGCCCTTGGCGCGCAGTACCGTACCAAAGGCGTAGTTGGAGAGTGCGCCCAGTGCCTTTTCGATCTCGGCCACGGTGAAGGAGCGTGCCGTCTCCGCGCCGAAACTGACGAACACGTCGTCGGCGTGGTGGCCGTGGTGGTGATCGTGATGATGGTCATGGTGATGATCGTGGTGATCGTGGCCGTGGCAATCGCAGTGCTCGCCGTGCTCATGATGATGGTCATGGTGATGCTCGTGGCACTCGCAATGCTCATCGTGATCGTGATGATGCTCGTGGTGGTGCTCGTGGCACTCGCAGTGCTCATCGTGCTCATGATGATGCTCGTGCTCGTGGTGATGATGTCCGCAAACAGGGCAGGCGTCCTCGGCCTTGAGGTGTTCGATGGCCGCGTGGAGCGTATCGCGGCGCTCGATAGCCGCGAGCAACTGCTCGCCCGTGAGTTCGTTCCAGTCGGTCGTGACGATCACGGCTTCGGGATTGTGCTCACGGCAAAGTGCCACGGCGGCATTCACCTTTTCCTCGGAGAGTCCCTTGGTGTGGCTGAACAGGATCGCGCCTGCGTGCTCGACCTGATCGCCGAAGAACTCGCCGAAGTTTTTCAGATACATCTTGCATTTGCCCGCGTCCACCACGGTCACAAAGGAGGAGAGCGTCAGGCGATCCTCGCCCACGCCCTGGACGGCGCGGATCACGTCCGAGAGTTTGCCTACGCCCGAGGGCTCGATCAGAATGCGGTCGGGGTGGTACTCGTCAAGCACCTTGACAAGGGCGCGACCGAAGTCGCCCACCAGACTGCAACAGATACAGCCCGAATTCATTTCGGTGATGTTGATGCCCGCGTCGGAAAGGAATCCGCCGTCAATGCCGATCTCACCAAATTCGTTCTCGATCAGTACCAGTTTTTCGCCGCGGTAGGCCTCGCCGATCAGTTTTTTGATCAGCGTCGTTTTGCCCGCGCCGAGAAAGCCCGAAAAAATATCAATTTTGGTCATAGTTGTTCTCCTTTAGAATTTGGCCTTGATGTAGAAGGTCTGCAAGGTTTCCATGGCCTCGTCACACAGCTGTGCGAAGGGGAGTTTTTGCTCCTGCTCTTCCACACGGGCGAGAACGGGGCGAGTTTTGGGGTGTTTGGGGGTAAATACGGTACAGCAATCTTCGAAGGGAAGTATGGAGGTCTCGAAGGTGTCGATGCGCCGCGCGATCTGCACGATCTCCTCCTTGTCCATACCGATCAAGGGGCGGAACACGGGATAGCGCGCCACGGCGTTGGTCACGCCCAGCGCCTGCATGGTCTGCGATGCCACCTGGCCCAGACTTTCGCCCGTGATGAGTGCCTCGCAACCGAATTTCTCGGCCACACGGTTGGAAAGTTCCATCATATAGCGGCGCAAGAGCAGTGTGAAGTATTCCTCGTCACACGCCTTGACCAGTTTTTCCTGAATGTCCGTGAGTGATATCACGTGCAGTTGCATACTGCCGCTCCAACGTGCCACAAGTGCCGCAAGATCCAGCACCTTCTCACGTGCCTGCTCACTGGTGTAGGGCATGGACTCAAAGTACAGTGCTTCCAGTCGCACGCCGCGTTTGGCCATCATCCAACCCGCCACGGGCGAATCGATGCCACCCGACAGGAGCAAAAGCCCCTTGCCGTTGGTGCCCACGGGCAGGCCGCCCGCGCCTTTGAACTGCCCTGCGTGGATATAGGCGGCGCGGTCACGCACCTCCACACGCACGGTGATCTCGGGATCATGCACGTTCACGCGAAGCCGCGGACAGACCGAGAGGATCGCACCGCCGACGGTTGCCGAGATCTCGGGCGAGGCAAGAGGGAAGAGCTTGTCCGAGCGCTTGGCCTCGACCTTGAAGGTCTTTTTCCCCGCAAGGAACGCGGGCAGATAACTTTTGGCGGTCTCGATGATGCTGTCCATATTTTTTTCGGCCACGGCGGCACGCACCACGGCGGCGATGCCGAACACGCGGCAAGCAGCCTCAAATGCACCGTCCAGATCCGCGAAGTCGTCCAGGGGCTCCACGGTGATGGTGCTTTGCACGTTGCGCACCTCGAATTTGCCGAAGTTGTAAAGGCGGTATTTCAGATCCTTGACCAGTGCCTCCTCGAAGGTGCGACGGTTGGCACCCTTGAGCACGATCTCGCCGAATTTGCAAAGAATGATCTCTTTCATAGCAATACTTCCTTGGTTGTAGCGTTCATCTTATTATTGTAACACAAAAAGGAAGAAAATACAAGTCGCCGTTTTTCTTTTTGCATGCTTCGACAACTTCCGCTCTGCCTTCATAGACTTGTAGTACAGGAAAAAACATCCTGTGATTAAGAGTGGGTGTTTTTGCTGACAATAGAGGTGAAAACATACAAAGGCGGAGGAACTTGTTTTGAACAGTGTCAGACGTGGGGATATTTATTATGCGGATCTGAGCCCCGTGGTTGGCTCGGAGCAGGGGGGCTTGCGCCCCGTACTCATCATACAAAACGACGTGGGAAACAAGTACAGTCCCACGGTGATCGCGGCGGCCATCACCTCGCGCCTCGGCAAGACCAAATTGCCGACGCACATTGACGTGCACGCGCAACGCGCGGGGCTCGCACGCGACTCGGTGGTGTTGCTGGAGCAGTTGCGCACGCTGGATAAACGGCGTTTGAAAGAAAAAATGGGGCGGCTTGACGAGGACGTGATGCGCGAGATCGACACGGCGATCGCGGTGAGTTTGGGGCTTGTCCCGCGCGAGTCGCGTGCCACCGCGCACCCACCGCACGCGGCGGGCGCCGAGCGGATCTCTGCGGCGGCTTCGACCGCACCCGCGCCCACGCCCACACCCGCGATGCGCGCGGTGGCTTCTGTTGCGCCTGTGACGCCGCCCGAGGGCGTGACGCCGCCCGAAATGCAATAAGCGTGAATTTTTTGACGAAAGCCCTTGATTTTTCCGTAATTTTCCTGTACAATAAGAATGTTGAAATATATTATCATAAAGGAGATCAATTATGGCTCTTGTCACAACCAAGGAGATGTTCAAAAAGGCCTATGAGGGCGGTTATGCCATCGGCGCCTTCAACATCAACAACATGGAGATCATTCAGGCAATCACCGAGGCGGCTGCCGAGGAGCAGTCCCCCGTCATTCTGCAGGTGTCCGCAGGCGCACGCAAGTACGCCAAGCACGCATATCTGATGGGCCTTGCCAAGGCCGCAATCGAGGACAGCGGCGTGGATCTTGCCCTTCATCTTGACCACGGCGCAGATTTCGAGATCTGCAAGTCCTGCATCGACGGTGGCTTCACCTCCGTGATGATCGACGGCTCTCATCATTCCTTTGAGGATAACATTGCACTCACGCGCAAGGTCGTGGAGTACGCTCACGCACACGGTGTTGTGGTAGAGGGCGAGCTCGGCGTGCTGGCAGGCGTGGAGGACGACGTGGTGGCAGAGCATTCTTCCTATACCCGTCCCGAGGAGGTTGAGGAGTTCGTGACCCGCACGGGTGTTGACTCCCTGGCCATTTCCATCGGTACCTCGCACGGTGCATACAAGTTCACTCCCGCACAGTGCACCCGAAACGCAGAGGGCATTCTCGTTCCCCCTCCGCTCCGCTTTGACATTCTGGAGGAGATCGGCCGCCGTCTTCCTGGCTTCCCGATCGTTCTGCACGGTGCTTCCTCCGTGTCTCAGGAGCATGTCAAGGAGATCAACGCCCTTGGTGGCAAGTTGCCCGATGCCGTAGGCATTCCCGAGGAGCAACTTCGCCGTGCTGCAGGTCTTGCCGTTTGCAAGATCAACATCGACTCGGATATCCGTTTGGCTATGACTGCAGGCATTCGCCGCGTGTTCAGCGAGGATCCCTCCGTGTTCGACCCCCGCGGTTACCTCTCGGTTGCCCGCAACGAGGTCAAGAACATGGTTCGCCACAAGATCGCCAACGTGCTTGGCTCTTCGGGCGCACTCAACAAGTAAGAAACAAAGGCAAGAGGGAGTCGGATTGCTCCCTCTTGCCTTTTTAGGAGTTGCTATGATCTATACGGAACACTATCAGATCCGTTGGCACGATACCGACGCGGGAAGAGAACTGAAGCCCTCCGAGGCGCTGGCGTATATGCAGGAAACGGCAAATCACCAGTTCCGCACGCACGCGGTGACGTTGGACGAGATGCGCGACCGCGACGGCGTGGGCTTTATTCTCTCGCGCATTGCCATTGATTTTCTCGCACCCGTTCACGCTTATGAGGAGATCGAGGTGCGCACTGCTACCTGTCACGGACACGGGCTCACGTTCCCGCGCCGCTTTGAACTTTTACGCGACGGCGAGGTCGTGGCGCGCGCGATGTCGCAGTGGGCGATGGTGCGCGTCGCTGACCGCTCCTTCGTGAGAGTCGAGGACGCGCCGCTTTCCTTTGGAGACGAGGAGGAGATCGCGGTGTCGGTGCCGATGCGCTACCGCACGCCGCGCGACCTTGTGTTTGAGCAGGTGGGCGAGCGCCGCATCGTCTATTCGGATCTGGACTACAATATGCACATGAATAACACAAAATACCCCAACATGGTATGCGATTTTCTGCCCGATGCCAACGCGCTTCGCGTCACGGGGCTGTCGCTTTCCTACCACCGTGAGGCGGCGTTTGGCGACGTGCTCACTGTGGAACGCGCCAGGGGGGAGGACGGCACGTGGTATTTCCGCACGCGCAAGGGTGACGCGGTATGCCTGGAGGCCATGGTGAAAACAGAAGAAAGAGAAGGAGTAGGTCATGTCGATTGAGCAGGTAAGGGCTTATTTTTGCGAACTCGGGATCGAGGATCGCGTGCTGGAGTTTCCCGTTTCCAGTGCGACCGTAGAATTGGCCGCCGCCGCACTGGGGTGCGAGAGCTGTCGCATTGCCAAAACGCTCTCCTTTTCGGTGCACGGCGCGCCCATTCTGATCGTCGCCGCGGGCGACGCCAAGGTGGATAACGCGCGCTATAAGGCGCGTTTCGGTGCCAAGGCCAAAATGCTCACGCCCGATGAGGCCGTGGAACTGATCGGTCACGCCGTGGGCGGTGTTTGCCCCTTTGCTGTCAAGGAGGGCGTGGCGGTGTACCTGGACGAGTCCCTCAAGCGCTTTGACACCGTGTTCCCCGCGTGTGGCAGCAGTAACAGCGCCATTGAGTTGACGATCCCGGAACTGGAACAGTACGCCCGCACTACTGAATGGGTGGACGTGTGCAAGGCCTGGCGCGAGGAAGAGGTCTGATACATACAAAAAAAGCGCGGTGGCGGTGCCACTGCGCTTTTTTTGTTGTACTGTGACAAAAATTTACGATTTATATCTTGCGTGCGAGAGTGAAATATGGTATAATAAACTATATCCAGTTGTAACAAACGCCACAATTCAACAAAAAAGCCGCCCAATGGGGCGGGAAAGGGAAACTATGATGAATGTATCCGAGGTTCGCATCGTAACCGACTCCTCTGCCGACACGCTGCGTCTTGAAACGATCGCAACGGCTTCGGCACCGCTGAAGATCACGACCGCCGACGCGGAATACGTGGACACGCCCGAATTGGACGTTTCCGCTATGACGCACGCGCTTGCGACTTACAAGGGCAAATCTTCCACCACCTGCCCCTCGATGGGCCATTTCCTGGACGCCTTTGGCGATGCGAAGTACGTTTTCTGCATCACCATTACCGCACGGCTCTCGGGCACTTACAACGTGGCGCTGTCTGCCGCGCGCGAGTATGAGGAGTTGCACCCAGACCGCCGCGTGTTTGTGATCGATTCGCGCAACACGGGCCCCGGTATGCGACTGCTCGCGGAGAAGATCGAGGAGCTTGTTCTGGCAGGCAATACCTTTGACGAGGTATGCGATGCGGTGAGTGCATACAGCCATCACACAGAGTTGCTCTTTCTTTTGGAGTCCCTCAACAATCTGGCCAACAACGGGCGCGTCAGCCGCGCCGTCGCCAAGCTTGCGGGACTGCTCGGTATTCGTATGCTGGGGCAGGCCGTAGAAGGCCAGATCGAGCCTGTGGCGAAGCCGCGCGGCGAGGGAAGATCCCTGCAGGTGATGCTGGAAAAGATGCTCTCGCTCGGTTTTCGGGGAGGCAAGCTCCGCATTTCTCACTGTGAGAATGAGCGCGCCGCGCATATCTTTGCCGACCTGGTGCGTAAGGTGTTCCCAAGCACGGATCTGGCGGTCTACCCTGCGGGTGGTCTTTGCAGCTTCTATGCGGAGCGCGGAGGCCTTTTGGTGGGCTTTGAGACCTGATGCTGAAACAAAAGTGCTATATTTTGGGGCTATCCAACCTTTCGTGCGTGCGTCGAGTGTGATATACTGATGCAGTCGAAAGGAAGTGACGGTATGGAATACTTATATCTGCTCATCGGTATGATGCTTATTCCTGGTGAGGCCGTGATCAAAAAGATATACGGCAAGAGATGTGCGAACGGCTCCACAATTTTTACCATTCTGATGGCGCTGGCCTCGGCCACCTTCTTCACTGTGCTGGGACTCTGTCAGGGGGGACTCTCCTATGAATGGAGCGTGCTTCCGTATTCGGCGGCCTTTGGTATCGGCTATGCGTTCTGTGTGCTGACGGGTGTGTGGGCACTGGAGATCGGCTCCATGGCCATTACCTCGCTGATCATCTCCTACTCCTTGATGATCCCCACGGTCTACGGCATCCTTTTCCGCAACGAGGGTGTGACACTCACTAAGATCATAGGTCTTGGCCTTCTGGCCGTTTCGCTGTATCTGGTTAACGCTCCTTCCAAAAAGGCGGGGGACGGTGCGGAAAAACGCGTGCCTTTCTCCTTCAAGTGGTTGCTTTTTGCCTTTCTGTCCTTTGCGCTCAACGGTATGATCTCCATCATACAGGCCGAGCAACAGATCCGCTTTGAAAAAGCGTATCGCAGTGAATTCATGGGCGTGGCTCTGATCATCGGCGCGCTTTGCTTGCTTCCGCTTGCGCTCAAGAGAGAGCGCTCCGATATGGGGACGTGTCTGCGCAAGGGCTGGGTGCTTGGCGTCGGTTGCGGCGTGATGAACGGCTTGCTCAATCTCATTGTGATGGTGACTGCACTGATGATGCCCAAGTCGATCTTCTTCCCGTTGCTCTCGGGCGGCAGTATGGTCATCTCGTATCTTATTTCCGTGTTCCTGTATAAGGAAAAATTTACCTGGGTGCAAAACCTCGGCATTCTCTTCGGCGTAGGATCGCTCGTCATATTGAACATATAAAAAAGTACGCGGCGTGGCCGCGCACTTTTTTATGCTTGCTTACGGTATTGCAGGGGAGAGATGCCGTTGCGTTTTTTGAACAGGCGGCAGAAGTAGCCGTAGTTGGCGATGCCAACGCGCGTGCAGATCTCGCTGACGGGCAGATCCGTGTGCAACAGCAGTCCCCGTGCCGTTTCCATACGGCGCGCAGTGACGTACTGATTGACGCCGCAGCCCATGTGCTCGGAGAACAAGCGATACAGCCCCGTTTTCGACAGGTGCATATCGTGGCAGATGCATTCCACCGAGAGATCGGCGTCCAGCCGCTCGTCAATATAGGCAAGCAGGCGCTCGACCTCCTCGCTCTTTTTGGCAAGGATCAGATCCTCGGTGATGATGTAGGTCGTGAGGATACTGGCAAGACTTGCGATGGCCATGGCGCGCTTTTCGGTATAAAGCGGATGCGTGCGATAAAGGGCACGCGCCTGTGCGCGATCGCCGATTCCATCCAGCAGAGGGGGCTCCTCGTACTCGCGCAGTCTGCCCATGATCAGATAGCCGAGCAGTGTGCTGTCCCTTTTGATCGGGATGCAGATGTCGATAAGGCCCGCGTGACAGCGGTGGATCTGCACCTCGCCCGTTTGCTCGCACAGACGGAAGAGACGCTCGTCCGCCACGCGGCAGATCCTGTCACCGCCACATCCCTTCCACATATCGCAGAAATCGGGCGCGGTCTCCTGCACGGTGGCAACGTAGCGGAAGGAAAGATCGGAAAGAGAAATGTTCACGCCCGTGGCGTCGTAAAAGTCCTGCAGGACAGATTGCAGCTTGGCGACGTTGTAGTTGATGATCATAGGATCCCTCCTTTTTTCGCGGATCGACTTCATCATAGCACAAAAGGTCGCGGTTGTAAAGAGGTTTTTGAATTTGTTTGGCACAAAAGTGCTATTTTTGAAGTGCATCAGTCGAAGGAATGACAAAAATATAAAAAATTGTCAAAAGGTATTGACAAGTCATCAAACTTGTGCTACAATATGCGAGTATTCCGCAGAAACCTTAGGAAGTCAAGGACGACCGAAGGTGGAGGAAACTCTGGAGAATCCTCGTTTTGAGGTGCCGAAGGTGTAAGGCAAGCGTGCTTGCTGAATCTCTCAGGCAAAAGGACAGAGCGAACAACACTACCTTGTGTATGTTTTCGTGTGTGCTTTATTTTTTGGAGTTGCCGCCCTGCGGTGACTCTATTTTTTTATTTCAAAGGAGAAAAAACATGTGGGCACAATTTGAAGCAGCGCTGTTGAACATCGTTGCAAAGGCGAATTCCTTTCTTGCGGATTACGCGCTGATCCTTTTGCTGGTGGGCATTGGCCTGTTCTTCACCATCCGCACCAAATGCGTGCAGGTACGCTGCTTTGGCGAGGGCTTCCGCCAGATGATCAGCAACTTCTCGATGAAGGGCGGCAAGAAAAAAAGCGGTATGAGCGGCTTTCAGGCGCTTGCCACCGCCATTTCCGCGCAGGTCGGCACGGGTAATATCGTGGGCGCTTGCGGCGCGATCCTCATCGGTGGTCCCGGTGCGATCTTCTGGATGTGGGTGATCGCCTTCCTTGGTATGGCGACCATCTATGCAGAGGCCGTGCTCGCGCAGAAGACGCGCGTGGTCGATGTCGACGGCACTGTTCACGGCGGTCCCGTTTACTACATCAAGACCGCCTTCCGCGGCGGCTTTGGCAAGTTCCTTGCCGTGTTCTTTGCCGTGGCGGCTGTGCTGGCGCTCGGCTTTATGGGCTCGATGGTGCAGTCCAACTCGATCGCAGAGGCGATCAGCAACGCGGTCACCAAGACCTCGGGCTTTGACTTCACCTCCTATCAGTGGATCATCGGTGCCGTGGTGGCGGCGCTTGCAGCTGCGATCTTCATCGGAGGACTGAACCGTATCGCCTCCGTGACCGAAAAGATCGTGCCCGTGATGGCGGCCCTCTATATCGTCGGCAGCTTGGTTGTCATCGCCGTGCGTATCCGCTACATTCCCGAGACCTTCGGTATGATCTTCTCCTACGCCTTCAACCCCACCGCGATCATCGGCGGTAGCATCGGCTACGCGCTCAAGACCGCCATCAGCCAGGGCGCGAAGCGAGGACTCTTCTCGAATGAAGCGGGCATGGGGTCGACGCCTCACGCGCACGCCGTCGCAAAGGTGGACAAGCCCCACGATCAGGGTGTGACCGCCATGATCGGTGTGTTCATCGACACCTTCATTGTCCTGACCCTGACGGCACTCGTCGTGATCACGGTCTTCTACACTACGGGCGGCGAGCTTGCAAACGGCTATGACGCAGCATTGACTACGCTCAACAAGACCAATCTCGCACAGTCGGCATTCGCGCAGGCCTTCGGCAGCGCGAT
>JAZSGQ010000027.1:0-14403 GCA_045532805.1 Eubacteriales bacterium | reverse complement strand
CAATAAGTGGCTATAATATTTGGTGAAGCCACCGATTGGTTGCTTCAATACAAAAAAAGGAAGGTAACAAAAAATGAAAGACAACGTATCCCCAATTAGCGGTTCTTACAAAGTAGGTGACCGTGTCTGCACTGTCAGTGGTGGTCAAGGAGTGATTAAAGATGTTCTGATTTCCTTTGATTACGATGGCTATTATTTGCTTGTGCTGCTCGATGGTGAAAGCAAAGTACGTCCTTTCCATGAAAGCGAATTGGTTCTTTGTAATAATGCGAACTATTCTCTTTCGTTATTGATCGAGGAGAACACAGTTTGTGTTTCCATTATCAAGCAAATCGGCGACGAGAAGAAGGCGATTGCTTATGAGCGTGCGTATATCATGCAGGAAGGTGACGCTGGTGTTGTGCAAGCCATTTCTTACGCCTTCAAACGAGCCTATGAGCCATTTTCTAAGGGTATTCGTTACACTCGTTCCCATAAGCCCCTGGAGCGATCCTCCAAGTCTGGTCTATGGATTCCGCGCACCGATTATCTGAAAAAGAGAGGTGCGGAGAAATGAGCTACACGTTAAAAATCGTTGACAACGATAACGGTGACGTTCTTCTTGACTCGGATCGCATCGAGGTGCTTCTCGGATCTTTCGTAGAGCGCGTAGATGAGTGGAAGTGCAGTTGTAATATGGGTGTCTTTGTATCAGCTAAGGTTCCTGCTATTGCTTCTGCTCGCGCGGCCTTGTCCGAGATTATTCGCGAGATCGAAACTCGGTACCCGGCAACCAAGGATCATGATAAGCTTTTGTCTGGTATTGCGTTCTCTTCCGAGGACGAGCTTGACGCAGCTCTGGCAGCGATGAAGGAGTGTGATCAGGAATGAACCTTGGCTTGCAGATCGTCTTGTCCGCTTTGATCGGTTCGCTTATCGTTTGCAGTATATATCTCTGTCGCGTGTTCTGGGAGATTGCGGACTATTACGCCGAGCGAGCGTACGATCTACGTCGACGTCGACACACAAACAAATAATCCCCGCGGGGAGCAATCCCCGCACATGCCACTACTCGGCTGACCGTCCATGGAGCTTCGACGGTGAAGGTTCGATTCCTTCTGGTGGCTTCTATATCGCCGTAGCATATATGGAAATGCTTTATTGCCTTTCATTTTTTGAAGCAGGTTCGAGTCCTGCCGGCGATACCAAGGCCGTTCTGCTTTTCGGCCTCATCCTTCAAACGAGCGTGCTGCATGCGTCAGTTGCGGCTGGCACTCCGGAAAGACGGAGAGATCTTACTATAACCTTGCTCCCAGGGTTAAGGGAAGAAAGAAGTAAAAATGGCAATTATCCTGAAGGGTTACGAAGTGAAGAAAGGTTCCTTCACCAACGAAAAGACCGGCGAGCTTGTGGAGTACAACAACGTAGATCTCCACTTCATGAGCAACGAAAACGAGAAGTGCAAGGGCTTTTTCTGTGACAACGTTCCCGCCAAGATGGACGATCTGAAGTTTACCGGCGCGAAGAACCTGGACGAGTGCCTGGAGCACGAGGTTTACTTCGTGATGGATCCTACTGCCAAGGTAGACGCAAACGGCAAGTCCAAGCTGCTCGTTGACCGAATCCTGGTGGTGAAGTAATGGCACAGTTCTTCACCTGGCTTCTCCTGATCGGTATGGGCGTGTTTATCGTTTGTACCGCAGCAGACATTATCAAATGCTTGATAACTCGCAGAAAAGCGCGCAATGCGGGTGACCAAAATAAAACTGAAGAAAAGGAGTGTGATCATAGCAACCGTTCTTAACGTTGTCCCCGGTGTCCCCTTCTCTTTGAGAAAGGAGAACATCACTTGACGCAAATTCTTACTGAGATCATCTCGATCCTCGTTTCCGGCATTACCGGTATCGCGACCGGTATTGGCAGCGGCCTTACCGATCTGGTGCAGGCAATTTTCCTCGAAACCGGTGCAGAAGGCGCTATGCAGCTTTCGACCTTCGGTGGTCTGATCGTTGTATTTGCAGGTATTTCGCTTGCCATCGGTCTTTCCCGTTGGGTTGTCAACTGGGTCACCAGTCTCGGCAACTGATTCCCGATTTCAAAAGCGGGGCGGTACTCCCGCCTCGCTTATCTTTATCTGAAGGAGTGTGATTCTATATCGTTTGGCTTTTCCTGATCCTTGCGATCGTGGTTCTTTTCCTGGTCTTTAGGATCCTCAAAATTCCCAAGTTCGGCAATATGACGTTGGTAACAGGTGGTGTCAAGACCGGCAAAAGCACCATGAGTGTGTGGCTGGCGGTCAGGCAGTACAAGCGTCAGCTACGAAAGTACTACGTTATGAACTACGTTTTCTATCCCGTGTTTCACCGTTTGCCCTTTCCTGCTTGTAAACGCATGAAAAAGCGCGAAAAGCCCCTTTTCTATTCCAACATACCCATCGCTATCAAAGGCTATGTCCCGCTTACGCTCTCTCTGATCGAGCGCCGGGAGCGTTTCCGTTACGGATCCGTTATTTATGTGTGTGAGTCCTCCCTGGTAGCTGATTCCCAGGCGATCAAGGACGCCCTGGTGAACGAGGAGATGCTGCTCCTCAACAAACTGATCGCGCATGAGACGAAGGGCGGTTACATTTTTTACGATACGCAATCGATCATGGACAATCATTATGCCGTTAAACGCTGCTTGTCCAGTTATTTCTATATCCACCACATGCGCAAGATCCCCTTCTTTTGTCTTGCCTGGGTGCGCGAGTTGAAGTTCTCCGAGGATAACTCGGCCGTCAATACGTTTGATAGCGACGTCGAGGACACGTTGCAGCTCGTGATCATTCCCAAACGTGTGTGGAAGTTGTTCGACTGTTACTGTTATTCGGTGCTGACCGATGATCTGCCTGTGGTGGATCAGACGGTCGAGGTGCTCCCGCTCGGTGACAGAAAAGCGCGGAAGATCATCTCCTTCCGCAATTACAAATCTATCCCAAAGGAGTTCTTGGATCTTGAAAGACCTGAAAACCAAAATTGATCATTTTTTGTGGGCATTTATTTGGATGCTCCCTGTCGTTGCCTTTTTCGTGAGCTTTTACCAGATCGGCAACGCGCCGCAGCTGCTTGCCTTTGTGGACGAGCAGTTTGCTTTTCCGTTTCTGAAGGATATCATCAATAACGTGTGGAACACAGCGTTCGGATCCGATCTTGCGCTTGCCGGGTATATTTCTTACCTGATTTGCGTCGAGGTGATCCATTGCTTGTTTGACGCCGTTGTGTTTATCCCCAGAATTGCCCATACGTTCATCGAAAAGTTCACAAGCTTCGCAGGAGGTAAGCATTGATTAAAAAGTCTCTTAAAAAGCGTTTTTTTGCCGTCCTGATGTGCCTTGTCCTGGTCGCATCTTGTTTTCCCTTGGCTGTTTTTGCCGAGGACGCCGAGTCTACTACCGATGCTACGGAGGTAGTGCCCAATAAATCATGGGATATGTCTAAAAATCTTTTTTCCACCGCGCTGCTTGATATCATGAAGATCAACGGTGTGGCGAAGTATCTTTCTTATAGCGTCGGTGACGAGCCGGGCTTTATCAAAGTCAATACCGGTTATACGAGTAAGACCGTTAATCTGACTGCTCAAGGTACGATCTCTTCTCTTATCACCTCCTTGGGATATGATTCGAGCATTTTTACCGGTAACGTTCTTTCGGTTTCTGATGAACACATCTCTGTTAGTTGCGGCGGTGTTTTGTACGATCCTGTTGACGGTCTGATCACCTTCCCTGATAACGCGACGTTGCTTAACGCCAAGTTTTATTTCAAAGGCATTCCTGACGGTTATGTTTTTGAATATCCCTTTATCGCAATTGGTGAAGCGTATGGCTATACACTCAATTTCAATACGTGGAAGATGCCCGGTTATACGGAAATGGAAGGTTATCGCGATGTGATGCCTGAGGGCGTGCCGCTTTCTCAGGCCACGAACCTTTTGACGTATGAACTTTTGACAACGTACAACGATATCGGAGAGCCGTATACCAGCGTCGGAGGGCCATACACTTCTTTGACGTATTCTTCTTTCGGCAAAATGAATGCTGCGTTGCCCGAGGACATTTTTTACTATGAGGTGCCGGTTAGCAAACTTCTTGCCGATGCCGGCATTACCGATTACGGCGATGATCTTGTGTTGAGCTTTGGCGGTATTTTCGGTTCTGTGGTTAATGTTAATATTCCCTATCCCGGTAGTGATTCTATGGTGTACTCGTTTTCTGCAGGGTCTCATTTTTTCTTTGAATCCGTAGAAGAAATGCTGAGTGCTTCGATTTTTTGGAATTGGTTTGCAGATTCTCCAACTCCCGTTACGTTCCCTTACATTGCTTACGGCTATGTTTGGAACGAGGACGACGACGGCAATGCCTTGAGTTTGAATGTAAACACTTGGCCTGTATTCTCTGATTTCAAATCGGTACCCGGTTTTGATGATCTTGAGTATACCCCCTTGACATCTTCCTCCAACCTTTTAAGCTATGAATGGTTTGACGAGTATCTTCCTTCCTGGCTCGAGATGTCGACTCCTTCTGATGGTATCTTTGAGTTCGTCTGCACTGATGCCACCAAGTACGGTACCCAAGTCAATATCGGTATGGGCACTGTGGCAGATCTGTTTCGCCTTGCCGATTATACGTACGTTCCCGGTAGTTTCGATATCTTTACCGTGCATGGTCTCAATTTCAGTAGTTCTTTGGGCAAATCTACGTTTCGCTTTATTGACGTTGTCAATAACTTCCCTGTAGTGTACTATCCCTCGCGCGATTGGATGTCGATAAAGGTTACCGATGCTGACTTCTCAACGTTCCATATTCAGTGGAATCTTTGGATCTCTACAAACGGTGTGGTTACCATTCAATTCCCCTATGCTTCTCCCGGTCATGTATTTCTTCGTGACCAGGAAGCAAAGTACTTGCCCCTGGACGCTTCCTCCTGGCCGCAACTCGGTAACGTTGAGGACGTCCCCGGCGATCTTACGTATGCAGACGGTTACAATGCAGGTTATGCTGCAGGCCTGAAGGACGGCGGCGGATCCGGTTCTTACGACGAAGGTTATAATGCCGGATTGTCTGCCGGCCACATGCAAGGTTACCAGGAAGGATATGACGCCGGCGAGCTTGCCGGGTATGATCGCGGTTACCTTGCCGGGTATGAAGCGGGTGCGGCAGGATCCGGTTCCGGCGAAGGTGACGGTGGATCTTACAATGACGGTTTCCTTGCCGGTTATGCTTCCGGCCGTGAGCTTGGATATGCCGAAGGTTATGCTGCGGGTAAACAAGACGGTTATAGCCAGGGCTTCAATGCTGGAAAACAGGAAGGATATGACGAAGGGTATGCTGCGGGTTCTGGTTTAACTATCGGTCAGACGTTTAATCCCATGGCTTTGTGGAAGAGCGTCACCGTGACTGTTCGCTATGCCGTTGAAACTTCCGAAGGGCATTTCAAACATGGAATCTCCTGGACTGTTTTTAATAATCCTATCGATATCAATTACTACAGTTTGATTACTGATGAAGGTTTTTTGAACACTGCCGGCGTGGTTGAATACCTTTTGGAAGACGTTGCCCCCTCTTACGATGGTATGGATTGGGACGAACCTCGCTACGTGGAGGATATGTTCACCATCATTGAATTCAGCGAAGATCTCACCACCGATCTTTATACCTATTCTTACTCCTATGCTTTCGAATCCACCGACCGCGTCCCCGTTGAAAACGTGGCAAGCTACGGCTCATCGGTGAGTTTCACGTCGCCTGCGGGCAACTACTTCTACACCCAACCTCATAGCATTGAACGTTACGGTGCATATTCGTATCAATTTTCCGTTGCACGTTCCGAGGCAACAAGATCGATAACTGTTCGTGTTTCCGGTGCTTTGGCATGGGTGGATCAGGGCCTTAATAACGGCATTCTGTTCAAGGTGAATACTTCCGAGAACACACTGATCTATAACACCGGTTATGATGATGGCTATAACAGCGCCGGCGAAGAAAAGTACAATAACGGCCTTGCTGACGGTTATAAGAACGGTTTTATTGCCGGCAAGTCTGAAGCATTGCAGATCAGCAAAAATGGCGATTGGAGGGATCTGATCGTTGCTGTTGTCGAGGTCCCCATAAACAGTATTCAGTCTCTCTTCAGTTTTGAGATCCTGGGGTTGGATATGCGAGCAGCGTTTGGTGCTATCCTTTCCCTTTGCGTATTGCTTTACATCATCAAGAAGGTGCTGATGTAATGAAAATCCCGAGATTTCTGACTGTTTTGTGCTCCATTTTTCTGGTGATCGTGTTTGTACGTGCCGTTAATGGAGCCGGAGAGTTTTCGCTGCATGATATCCTGGTTCGGTTGGAGCAATTTGATTTCAGTTTTGATTCCCTGGAGGAATTGCTTTCCGTGTTCGCGAAAGGATCCTTCTCTTCTCATCTTGAGCCCTGGGATTCTTCTTTGACTGGTGTGGACGGATTTTTTGAAAATTTCTCCAACGTGGTGGGCTCCTTCTTTACCGCTTGTGCGTCTGTGATCAGCGGCTTTTTTGTTGCTATTTGGCATCTTGTTCTTGATGTGCTCGGCATTTTTGTTAGCGTTTTCAATCTTTTCACGTCCGTGCTCGGTTTCGACGTCTATATCGATTGGCACCCCGTCGGAGGTTATCGCGGCGGCCGTTGACATTCCTTTTCCTTATCAGCTCTCGCGCCAGGTGCGCGCCGGTGCCGCCTGCTTAAGTATATACGTAAGTAGGGTATGAGCTTCGATGTTCGTACTCGTTACGTTCAATGGCGCCAAAGCCCCTTGGCTTTGCTCGGCGCCGTCAAATTTCCCCTTTTTATCCCGCTTCGGATCGCGTGAAAGAGCGCGAGAAACACCACTGCCGTGCCCCCGCGCTTGCGCGCGGGCACAGCGGTGTGTCTCGCCCTTCACGCGCCCCGCCTGCGGGGCGCGACCTTCCCTTGATAAATAAGAAACAACTCACCGATAAAAAAATAAGTTCTTACTTATTTTTATTGTATACCCCAATGTAAAGAAACGAAGGAGTCGTTTTTCATGGATTTTGAAGAAAAATTGTGCAGTGAAATACTTGATAAATTTGAGCCGCATAAACGTGATTGCTGGAAGCTGATCGAGTCCTATAAACGTCTCGGTTTAGATGATCGTGCTGCCAAGGTTGCATCTTGCGGTACCGATCTTACCTTCCGTGCTCCTGAAGATCTGTCCGATAGTGCCAAACTCTATCGTGCAAATTTTTGCAAGGATCGCCTTTGTTGGATGTGTTCCTGGCGTCGTACCAAAAAGATCTTTGGTCAGGTATCGCAGGTTATGGATAAGCTGCAGGCCGACCATAGTTATCGTTACGTATTCGTTACGCTCACTATTCGTAGTTGTAACGGCGAGCGGTTAAGTTCAGAGCTAACGGCACTTTCCAAGGCGTTCAATCTTTTCAACAAACGTTCCAGGATCAAAAAGGCATTCAAGGGTGCGTTTCGCACTTATGAGATCACTTATCACCCAGAGCATCCTTCATCGTTACAATTTCACCCACATATACATATCATCTATGCGGTGAATAAAACGTATTTTCGTTCTTCCTCGTATATCGATCATGACGAATTGCAGGCGATCTGGCGCGAGTGTGCGGGTCTCAACTACGATCCCTTGGTGGATATTCGTGTGGTGCGTCCTACCGAGTCCGAGAATGGTGATATTGATTTAGGTGGTGCCGTGGCCGAGGTTGCCACGTATTCTGTTAAGCCGAGCCAGTTGTTCGAAAACACCGATGATGATATCGATCACGCCGTGTGGGTGTTGAGCAGTGCCCTGGCAGGCCGACGTATGTGCTCCTTTACGGGAGTTTTCAAAAAGGTTGCCGCCGAACTCGAACTTGATGATATCAACGATGGCGATTTGGTGAACACCGATAACGAGAAATTGCGCACCGACGTGCGGCACATTTTGATCCATTATAAATGGCAGGTCGGTTATGGCTATGAACGCACATTCATTACCTATGAAAAGGAGGACAATCCATGTACATGATAGAACTCGCAGACGAGTTTATGCGGAAATATGCGGAACGGCGATTGCGACCGTCCACCGTGCGCGGGTACCGCGTCAATTTGTACCGGCACGTGCTTCCCCGTCTTGGTGATCTGATCGTGCAGAACGTTGACGTTGACGATCTGGACGAGCTCACCGATGAGCTTTCAGATCTTGGACTCTCAAACAGAACGATTGTGTATATTCACGCTACCGTGCGTAAGATGTTCAACTATGCCATTCGACGCGGCTATCTTGGATCCACCCTTACAACCGTTTTGATATGCCCAAGGTAAAGCGATTTCAATACCGGGTGCTCCCGGAAAGTGAGATGCGCCGTCTGTTGGACTGCGTGCGTGATACTTCGTTGGAGATCCCGGTCACGTTGGCGTTGTGCTACGGTCTGCGCCGCGGCGAGTGTCTTGGTATCATACCCGGCTTGGACGTAAATCCCGATACGTGCGTTTTGCACGTGCAGCGAACGCGCTCGATTGAGAACCAGAAAGAGGTGATCACCCCTTGCAAGACCGAGGATAGTGATCGTTACATACTTCTTCGCTCGGAGCACATGCGTTTGTTTCACAAAAAGACGAGACTTGCTTGTTCCCTTTCCCCGATGCAGTTAGAGCACCGCTTCAAAATGGTGTTGCAAAAACACGGTTTTCCCGCAATTCGATTCCATGATCTACGGCATAGTTACGCAACGCTGATGCTCTCCAAGGGTGTCAATCCCAAGATCGTCAGTTCGGTGCTCGGGCATTCCGGTGTAGAGATCACGCTCGACATCTATTCCCACCCAGACGTCAGTATGCAGCGCTTCTGCCTGGACGCATTTAAATAACAAAAAAGGCACCCTTGCGGGTGCCCTTTTTGTATGGCGGAGAGAGAGAGATTCGAACTCTCGTTGGGGTATTAGCCCAAACACGATTTCCAGTCGTGCGCCTTAGACCAGCTCAGCCATCTCTCCGTGCGACTCATATATGATATCAAATTTCCTTGCATTTGTCAAGGGGGTTTGGTAATTTTTTTGCCGATTTTGAAGAAAGAGGGGCGGCGTACGCCGCCCTCATCTTCTCGCCAAGTGATTAGGCCTCGACAGCGTAGACGCTGACCTGCTTCTTATCCTTGGTCTTCTGTTCGAACTTAACCTTACCCTCGATCAGAGCGAACAGGGTGTCATCCTTACCGATGCCAACATTGTTGCCGGGATGGATGGAAGTACCTCTCTGACGAACGATAATGCTACCGGCAGAAACGGTCTGACCGTCAGCAGCCTTAACGCCAAGACGCTTAGACTCGCTATCACGGCCGTTCTTGGTAGAACCAACGCCCTTTTTGTGAGCGAAGAACTGCAAGCTAATTCTTAACATCGTTGTATCCTCCTAAAAAATTTGGTTGCCCGCAAGGGGCGTCGGGTCATTCAAACTCCTTGTCCACAACCTTGACGGTAAAACCCGTATCCTTGGTGAACTCATACATGTCGTCGTGCAGGATCATATCCTCGAGCATCATGTAATAAGTGAGAAACAAACCCGATACTGCGAAGCGTACACGCTCGTCCGACTCAAAGGCGGGGAGCGCGGAAGGCGAACGCACGGTGATCACCGTATCATCTTCGTTGATGTCGTAGTGGACTTTACCGTGGTAAACGTCCTCCACCGCATCGATGATATACATCGTGATCGAAGAAAGCATTGCGCAGAAGGGATCCTCTCCCCAGTCGCCATAGCCGACGTGGCCGCTTTCCTCAAAGCCGTAGAATACACCCTCGCTTCGGAAAAATGTGATGGTTGTCATTCCCTATCAGCCCTCGATCGTAGCGATCTGAAGCTTCGTGTAGGGCTGTCTGTGGCCGATCTTCTTCTTTTCGTTCTTCTTTGCCTTGTACTTGATCACGTAGATCTTCTTGGCCTTTGCCTGACGAACGACCGTCGCAGTAACCTTAGCACCGTCGACGTTGGGCGTACCGATCTTCAGAACGCCGTCCTTGGACAGGGCCTTAACGCTGTCGAATACAACAGTAGCGCCTACCTCGGCATCGAGTTTCTCGACGAAAATAACTTCGCCTTCGTTGACCTTGTACTGCTTTCCGCCGGTTTCAATAATTGCAAACACGAAAAGCACCTCTCTTTCTCATAGACTCGCTGACTCACAGGCGATGCGCACCGGGCGGCACGGCATACTTAAAAAAGCCCTTTTCAAGCGGCAAATTATTATAGCACAGAAGCGCATACTTTGTCAAGTGTTTTTTGAAAAAATCCCCAGACTTTTTTATTATATATAAGAAATGAGAGAAGGCGGCCGTGTTCAGCCGCCTTCCGACTCAAATGCAGGTCGCCACCGCGACGATGCGGTAGGCCGATTCACGGAGCGATTCCAGAATGCAATACTCCTCGGGCGCGTGGAAGCCCTCACCCTGCGTGCCAAGCGAATCCACGCAAGGAATACCGCAAAGCGTGACGTAAGCGGCGTCCGAGCCACCCTTGGCCATAGCCGCCTCCAGAACGGGCAATCCGTTCTCGGCAAAAATGCTATTCATCGTCTCAAACAGCGCCACGTTTTTATCAGCCAGATCCATGGGAGGTCTGCCTGCGGGCTGATTCACGGTAGCGGTACAGCCGCGCACGTGCACCATGTCCGCAACCTTTTGCGCATACTCTCTCACCCACGCCATCTGCTCCGACGTTGCAAAGCGCACGTTGGCCGTAAACTCGCAATAATCCGCCACGGTATTGGTGGTGGTTCCTCCTTTGATCGTACCGCAGGTACAAGTCAATCCGTCATCGTCCTTCAGCTTTTCCATCTCAATGATCTTGTGGGCGGCCTCCAAAATGGCACTGGCTCCTCTTGTGGCACAATTTGAGCCGTGCGCGGCCTTGCCCGTCACCTTGAAGGTAAAGGTCAGAATACCCTTTCTGCGAATAACGGCCTTGCCCTCTCGGAAGCCCTCCAAATTGAGAAAAGCAACCGCGTCCTTGGCCTTCTCACAGATATAGTTGATGGTCGCCTTCTTACTCGGATTGCTTCCCTTCTCCTCGTCACTTTGCAAAAGCAAGCGCACAGGGCGGTCGGTAAAGCCGCTGCGCTGCAGGGCGTCCATCGCGAGCATCGCGGCGGCCACGCCGCCCTTGCAATCGAGCACACCCGGGCCGTAAATATTTTTCTCGTCGCGGTGCACGGCAGGCGTGCCGAAGGAACCGACGGGGTGCACCGTGTCAAGGTGCCCCGAGAGGCAAAGCGGCGCCTTATCTGCGCTCGGGTTGAGCGTAATGGAGGCCACGTCGCCCGACACATCCTGGCGCAGGATCTCCACGTCAAGTCCGCGCCTGTGCGCCCATTCCACAACGAAGGAGCAGCATGCGTCCACCCCTGCCTTGTAGTCCGTCGGGCTCTCAATATTACACAGATCCTCCCACACGTCGAGATATTCCTCGTACAGTGCGTCGACCTCGCGAAATACTGCCTTACAATCCATCATACGTCACCTCACAGTTTATCAAACGCCTTCATTATAGCACAGTTCGCGCGGCGCGTAAAGCCCTCACGAAAATTTCAGAAATATTTTTGTGAAAACGATGTTCTCGCTTCGCTCGAAGCGATGTTGACCTTTGGTCAAACGATGTTATGCCTGCAGCACAAACACCCCCGCTTCCGGCACCAAAAAAAGGGGCCGACCTTACGGTCAGCCCCTTTTTTGGTGCCGGAAGCGGGGGTCGAACCCGCACGGTATCGCTACCACTGGATTTTGAGTCCAGCACGTCTGCCAATTCCATCATTCCGGCGAACGCACCTATTATAGCATATTCCAAACGGAAAATCAAGTGTTTTTTTCTATTTTTTCAAATCGGCACCGTTGCGCCGCATGAGGCATAGGATATACAGAGCGAAAGGAGGTCTGTTATGAACGAAAACGTTTCCCCCGCCCCCATGGCAGGAACGGGATATCTTGTCGTGCAAGTCACCACGGCGAACACCGCCATTCCCCTCGCGGGCGCCGCCGTTACCGTGAGGAGTGCCGAGCCCGACCGCTTTGAGGTACTGTATAACCTGACGTCGGACAGGGACGGTCGTACGGAGCGTGTGGAGCTCTCCACACCCTCGCGCGATCTCTCCCTCACGCCAAACAATGGCAAGCCCTACGCCGCATACAGCGTTGAGGTCTCTCTGCCCGGATACGAGCGTATGATCTATTCGCAGATTCCCGTGTTTGACGGTATCACTGCCATTCAGCAGGCGAATCTCATTCCTCTGCCCGAGGCGGGCTATACCGACGATTTTACATTAAATCCTCCGCGCGCCTTTGACACGGAGATCGACTTTGGACTGTAAGGAGGGGGATATATGCCGACAAATGCACCCTTCATCCCCGACAGCATCACTGTGCACCTCGGGCGACCCGAGCAAAACGCCCGCAACGTGACGTTGCCTTTTCTGGACTACGTGGCAAACGTCGCCTCCAGTGAGATCTATCCCACCTGGCCCGAAAACGCCATTCGCGCGAATATGTACGCGCAGATCTCCTTTGCGCTCAATCGCATCTACACGGAATATTACCGCTCGCGCGGCTACGATTTCGACATCACCTCCTCCACCTCCATCGACCAATCCTTCGTGGAGGGGCGCGACATTTTTGAAAATATCCGCCGCCTGGCGGCAGAACTTTTTGACAGTTACGTTGTGCGAGAGGGACGCGTCGAGCCCCTCTTTACCGCCTACTGCGACGGGATCGAGGTGAGTTGCGAGGGACTCTCGCAATGGGGCACTGTGGATCTGGCCGAACAAGGGCTCACCCCTTACGAGATCCTGCAATATTACTATGGAGACGATATCAGTATCGTCCGCGACGTTCCCGTAGGAAACCTGGATGAGACCGCCCCCGCCGTGCCCTTGCGCGTGGGAAGCGTCAACGACGACGTGCGCGTGGCGCAGATCCGACTCAATCGCATCTCCGCCAATTATCCCTCGATCCCGAAGATCGCCCTAACGGACGGTATATTCGGCACGGACACCGAAGAGGCGGTGCGCCGTTTCCAGGAGATATTCGACCTTGCGGTGGACGGTGTCATCGGCAACGCCACCTGGTACTATATCCGCCGCATCTATAACGCCGTCAAGCGTCTCAACGCCATCGACTCGGAGGGCGTCACCCTGGAGGAGATCACCGCGCAATACCCCGGTGTACTGCGCGAGGGCGATACGGGCCTTGGTGTGGCGAATCTGCAATACTTCATCAATTATCTTTCGGGCTTCTATGAGACCGTGCCGCCCCTTGCCGTGGACGGCGTATTCGGTTCCCTTACCCGCGCCGCTGTGATCGACCTGCAAAACACCTTCGGTCTGCCCGCCGACGGTATCGTGGGCGAGATCACCTGGCAGGCACTGTACGATGCCTACCTCGGCATTGTCGGCACGATCCCGCTCGTCTATCTGGAGGGCAACGTCGTGCCCTTCCCAGGTGTGGTACTGCGCATCGGTGCCGAGGGCGATGACGTGCGCCTCCTGCAACAGTACCTGAACTTCATCGCGATCTCCTTCCCCACGATCCCCACCGTGGACGTCACGGGCTATTTTGGCCCTCGCACGCGCGAGGCCGTGATCGCCTTTCAGGAGCAATTCTCCCTGCCCATCAACGGGCAGGTCGGCGCGATCACGTGGGAGGCGATCACGGACATTTACAGCGACCTATACAACGGCGCAAATCCCACCGAGGGGCAATACCCGGGCTTTGAGATCGGGAGGTAAGCAATGGCAAGTGAACAAGAACGCATCGCGGTCCGCAACCTTCAGCGCTATCTGCGCACACTCTCGTATTTTGACGACAGCATTCCCCAAATCCCCATAGACGGCGTGTTTGATTCCGCCACCGAGGCGGGCGTGCGCGCCTTCCAGGAAAGTGAGGGACTCCCGCCCACGGGGCGCGTGGATCGGGCGATCTTCGACCGACTTTTTGAGCGCTATGAGGAACATCTCGCGGCCAAGGACGCCCCCGCGCGCATCTCGCACTTCCCGCGCCTGCCCGAAAATTATTCGGTAGAACTCGGCGAGCAACAATTCCTCGTGCAGATCATTCAACACGCCCTCGCGGAACTTGACACGGTGTACGATTGGCCGAATCCCGTAGAGATCACGGGCATTTACGATGAGCCCACCGCCGCCACCGTTCGTCTGTTTCAGGAGAAGAACCGACTGCCCGCCACGGGCGGTGTTGATCGCGCCACCTGGAACGCGCTCGCCAATGCTTATAACAGACAATTCTCTGGATACGTGCGAGAGTGAAAAAATGAGATTTTGTTAGAAAAAGCATAGATAAATCGGCGTAACCGACTCTAATCGGTTGCGCTGATTTATTTTTGACTTTCTTTGACTT